>NZ_CBFHAZ010000002.1:0-168846 GCF_965653655.1 Pseudomonas onubensis
TTGAGTCCCCTGAAGGGCCGTCGAAGACTACGACGTTGATAGGTTGGGTGTGTAAGCGCTGTGAGGCGTTGAGCTAACCAATACTAATTGCCCGTGAGGCTTGACCATATAACACCCAAGCAATTTGAGTCGAAAGGCCAGATTGCGGTGTGTGAAGACGAGATGAACCGAAAGTTCGACGCTCACAAAACACCGAAAGCTGTCACATACCCAATTTGCTGAAGCGAAGCCATCTGGCTACGACTCAGTACCCGAATTTCTTGACGACCATAGAGCATTGGAACCACCTGATCCCATCCCGAACTCAGTAGTGAAACGATGCATCGCCGATGGTAGTGTGGGGTTTCCCCATGTGAGAGTAGGTCATCGTCAAGATTAAATTCCGAAACCCCTGATTGCTAACGCAATCAGGGGTTTTGTTTTGGGCGCTCGAAAAACCAAACGAGCCCAAACCAGCCGACAAATTTGCACAGTTATTTCTGAACCAGACCATTAGAATAGGCACCTAACCTTTTTTAGAGCTCGAGCCCTATCTATGCCCGATCCGGTTGATACCGTCGAGGTGTCGCAGTTACCACTGGAGGATCTGGTGGCATGCCATGAGTGCGACTTGCTGATGCGCAAACCCGTACTCGCCCTCGGTGAAAAAGCCCAATGCCCACGTTGCGGTTACGAGCTCTACGCTCATCGTCACAACGTGGTTGAGCGAAGCCTCGCCTTGGTGCTGGCGGCATTGTTGCTGTACGTCCCTGCGAACTTTTTACCCATCATGCAGCTCAATCTTCTCGGGCAGTCCTCGGAGGACACCGTTTGGAGCGGCGTGGTGGGTCTGTTCGACACCGGCATGCAAGGTGTAGCGGCTGTGGTGTTCCTGTGCAGCATGGGCATTCCCCTGCTCAAGCTGCTCTGCCAATTGGCTGTGCTGCTGAGTATCCGTTGGAATATCGGTCGCAATTATGGGCTGTTGCTCTACCGCATTTACCATCACCTGAAGGACTGGGGGATGTTGGAGGTGTACCTGATGGGTGTGCTGGTCGCCATCGTCAAGCTCGCGGACATGGCCTCCATCACCATTGGCCTGGGGCTTGTCTGCTTCGTCAGTTTATTAGTGGTCCAAGTACTGCTGGAGGTGGTGATGTCGCCCCACCAGATCTGGCAAGCGCTTTCAGGAGAGGATGATCATGCGGGCGATTGATGCAGGCATTCTGATTTGTACCGAATGCCACGAGCTGAACAAGCAAGAGGCGGATACCGATGAACAACTGTGCACCCGCTGCGGTGCGCTGATCCATGCGCGTCGCCCCAACAGCCTCGTGCGTACCTGGGCGTTGCTGATCACGGCAGCTATCCTGTACATCCCGGCCAATCTGTTGCCAATCATGACCATCAACTCCCTCGGCCAGGGTGATCCCAGTACTATCATGGCGGGCGTGATTCAGCTGGTGCAGCACGGAATGTTTCCCATCGCGGCGGTGGTATTTATCGCCAGTATTCTGGTGCCGACGTTCAAACTGGTGGGCATTGGCTTGTTGCTGTTTTCGGTGCAACGTCACCAACCGCTGTCCGCACAACAGCGCATTATCATGTACCGCTTTATCGAATTCATTGGCCGCTGGTCCATGCTGGATATCTTCGTGATCGCCATCCTGGTGGCGGTTGTTAACTTTGGGCGACTTGCCAGTGTCGAGGCCAATCTCGGTGCGGCAGCGTTCGCCAGTGTGGTGATCTTGACGATGCTTGCCGCAGTAACTTTTGATCCCCGACTGATTTGGGATAACACGGAGTCGGACGACGACCATGAGTGATTTGCCTAAAGCTAAAACCCGCCCGGCCTCCAATTGGTCGGCCATTTGGGTGCTTCCCCTGATTGCGCTGATCATCGGCGGCTGGCTGGGATGGCGTGCCTATTCCCAACAGGGCATCGAGATCCAGGTGCGCTTTGAAAGTGGCGAGGGCATCCAGGTCAACAAAACCGAAGTGGTCTACAAAGGCATGACGGTGGGCAAGGTCAAAGCCTTGGCCCTGGATGACGAAGGCAGCAATCGCGGGGTAATCGCCACCATCGAGATGAACAAGGACGTCGAGCAATACCTCAAGACCAACACACGCTTCTGGCTGGTAAAACCCAGCGTCAGCCTCGCCGGTATCACCGGCCTGGAAACCCTGGTCTCGGGTAACTACATTGCCGCCAGCCCTGGCGATGGCGAGCCCACGCGCAAATTCAAGGCGCTCTCCGAAGAGCCGCCGTTATCTGACGCCAAGCCTGGCCTGCACCTGACCCTTAAAGCCGATCGCCTCGGCTCACTGAATCGCGGCAGCCCGGTGTTCTATAAGCAGATCCAGGTTGGCCAGGTCAAAAGCTACCTGCTGTCCGAGGACCAGAGCACCGTCGAGATCAAGGTCTACATCGAGCCGACCTACGCCAGCCTGGTGCGCAAACACACGCGTTTCTGGAACGCAAGCGGCATCAGCATCGACGCCAATCTATCCGGTGTAAAAGTGCGCAGCGAATCGCTGTCCAGCATCGTCGCTGGCGGTATCGCGTTCGCCACCCCAGAAAATCGCAAGGACAGCCCGCCGACCGATCCGAGCCTGCCTTTCCGTCTTTATGAGGATTTCGACGCCGCCGCCGCCGGCATCAAGGTCAAGGTCAAGCTCACCGACTTCGAAGGCCTGCAGGCCGGGCGCACTCCGGTCATGTACAAGGGCATTCAGGTCGGCAGCCTGAAAACTCTGAAGATTGACCCGGACCTGTCCAGCGCCCATGCCGAGCTGACCCTCGACCCGCTCGCCGAAGACTACCTGGTGCAAGACACCCAGTTCTGGGTGGTCAAGCCGTCCATCTCCCTGGCCGGCATCACCGGTCTGGAGGCGTTGGTAAAAGGTAACTATATCGCCATCCGCCCCGGCGACAAAGGCAGCGCACCGCAACGTGAGTACGTCGCCCGCGCCAAAGCGCCGCCACTGGATTTGCGCTCCCCGGGTCTGCACATGGTGCTGTTCACCGATAACTTAGGCTCCCTGGATGTGGGCAGCCCGATCCTCTACAAGCAGGTCAAGGTCGGTTCGGTGCAGAGCTACCAGTTCTCGCGCAAGAACAAGCAACTGGTGATCGGTGTTCACATCGAGAAGGAATACGAAAACCTCGTTAACGGTTCGACGCGTTTCTGGAATGCCAGCGGCGTCACCTTGACTGGCGGCCTCACCGGCGGCATCCAGGTGAAGAGTGAATCCCTGGCCAGCCTGATGGCCGGCGGTATCGCCTTCGAAACCCCGGAACCGAATGTACCGCTTAAAAAGCGCATCCCGCGTTTCCGCCTGTTTGCCGATCGCGAAGCGGCCAACCAGCACGGCACCCTGGTGACCATCAAGGTTGATCGCGCCGACGGCCTGCGCCCTGGCACACCAATACGCTTCAAAGGCCTCGACGTGGGCAAAATCGAGAACGTCGACCTCAGCGCCGACATGCAGTCGGTATTGCTCAGCGCCCGGATCACCCAAGTGGCTGATCGTATTGCGCGCAGTGGCAGCCAGTTCTGGGTGGTCAAGCCTGAGCTGGGCCTGATGAAAACCGCGAACCTGGAGACCCTGGTCACCGGCCAATACATCGAAGTGCAGCCCGCGGTGAAAAACGCCGGGCCGCAAAAGAGCTTCGTCGCGCTGGACAAGCCACCAGAGGCTGTTCACCAGGAAGCAGGCCTGAGCCTGGTCCTCAGCGCCGCACGCCGTGGTTCGCTGAAGGAAGGCGTGCCCGTCACTTACCGTGAAGTCACTGTAGGCAAAGTCACCGGCTACGAATTGGGCCAGACCGCCGACCGGGTGCTGGTGCACATTTTGATCGAACCTAAATACGCACCACTGGTGCGCAGTGGCAGCCGCTTCTGGAATACCAGTGGGTTTGGTTTGGACTTCGGCTTGTTCAAGGGGGCGACGGTGCGCACGGAGTCACTGGAGACGTTGGTGGCCGGTGGTATCGCCTTCGCCACGCCAGATGGCGAGCGGATGGGCAATGCGGCGCGACCGCAGCAGACGTTCCCGTTGTTTGACAAGTTTGAGGATGAGTGGCTGACTTGGGCGCCTAAAATCCCGCTCGGCAAGTAGACCGAGGCGCGGCCTTCGCGAGCAAGCCCGCTCCCACATTCGACCGCATTCCAAAGGTGGAACTCGGTCAAATGTGGGAGCGGGCTTGCTCGCGAAGAGGCCCTGGATAACACCACAAAGGCTCAATAAAAAAGGCCGCGATCCAAACAGATCGCGGCCTTTTACATTTCAGCGCAGTAGCTTAAACCTCATCCAACTCCGGCTCATCCGCCTGCACATTCACCGTCGCCTTCACCACATCATGACGACGGATGTACTTCCAGTCCGCCTCATCGATGTAGATACCATTCGGCCCGCTGCCGCCTTCCAGGTCGATCGCCACCTGGGCGGACACCTGCGGCTTCACACTGGCCAGAATCGGCACAAAGCCCAGCTGCAAACTGGTTTCCAGCAACGCCGCCTGGTTCTTCTCGTCGATGTCCGCTGCCTCATCGAGGTAGTACGGCAAACGCACGCGCCCGGCCTGGTCACGGTCCATCAAGTGCAGCAACAAGTACATGTTGGTCAGCGCCTTGATGGTCATGGTGGTGCCGTTGGACGCCGCGCCGTCGATGTCGGTGTGAATCACCGGCTGGCCATGCACCTTGGTGATTTCGAACGCCAACTCGAACAAGTCCTTGAGGCCCAACTGGTTATGGTTGGCGGCCACAAGACGGGCCAGGTATTCCTTGGCCTCTTCGTTCTTGTTGTCCTGTTCGGCGCTCTGGCTCAGGTCGAACACCGATAGGGTTTCGCCTTCTTCATACTGACCGGCACTGTGGATGATCTGATCGATATGCTTGAGGGCTTCCTTGTTCGGTGCCAGCACGATGCGGAAGCTTTGCAGGTTCGATACCTGACGCTTGTTGATCTCGCGGTTGAACAAGGCCAACTGATGCTCAAGGCTGTCGTAGTCACTGCGAATATTGCGCAAGGTCCGCGCAATATCGGTAACCGCCGCACGGCGCGCCTTGCCCAGGGTCAGGGCTTCATCGGTGCGGTGCGCATACGCGTTGATCAGCAATTGCAGACGACGCTCCACGTCATCCTCGCTGTCGAACTTGGCCACGCCCTTGAGGCGCACCTGTGCATACAGCGCCTCAATCTGGCCATCAGCGCGCAGCAAACCTTGCCAGCTGTCCTGATAGTCATTGAGCAATGGCAACAGGTTGTCCATGGAGTCGTCGACCGGATCCATGAACGGCGTGCCGAACGGCAGGTCGGCCGGCAACAACTGACGACGACGCAAGGCGTCATCCAGCGTGCGTTGCTTGGCTTCCATATCGCCGATCTGACGGCCGACCAGTTGCAGCTTGGCCGACAACTGCTGGACACGCTCGGTGAAGGCATCACTGGAGCGCTTCAACTCGTCTTGCGCGGCTTCCATCTGCGCCAGGTTTTCGAGCTTCTCGCCTTCTTCCGCGCTCAGGGTTTGTGCGCGACGGAAGTCTTCCAGCGCTTTCTGCGCATCCAGCACTTGCTGGTACAGCGCTTCGGTTTGGGTCTTGCTCGCCGCACGGTCAGAGGCTACAGCCTGCTGAGTCTTGAGCTGCTTGAGTTCTTTTTCCAGACGCTCTTTCTGGTCGCGCAACGCCGCGCGATCGGCCAGCGCCTGCAATGCCGGTGGTTCGATATGGGAGATGTCGATCGACAGCCCCGGCACTTCAAATTTTTCACCCTTGAAGCCATCAAGGATCTGCTCCAGGGATTTAACCCACTGGCCATCCTCATCCAGCGTGATGCCATGCTCGCCCAGCGGCAAACTGAACAACGAACTGTTGAACAGGCGCATCAGACGCTCGACATCCTGCTGTGAGAATTCTTCACGCAGTTTGGCGTAACTGTTGTTGTCGGCGTGGTCGAGCTGCTGCTTGACCGACTTCAAGCGTTTTTCCAGGTCGCGCAAACGCTCTTCCAAGTCCTCTGCGCTGAACTGTCGGGATTGCGCCAGGGCGCCCGCC
Source organism: Pseudomonas onubensis (assembly GCF_965653655.1). Classification (NCBI taxonomy): domain Bacteria; kingdom Pseudomonadati; phylum Pseudomonadota; class Gammaproteobacteria; order Pseudomonadales; family Pseudomonadaceae; genus Pseudomonas; species Pseudomonas onubensis. Next base: position 6,042 of record NZ_CBFHAZ010000002.1, read on the forward strand.
AATTCATCGTGCGCATCCTTGGCCGCCAACAGTTGCTGCTCCAGCACCTTGACGTCATCCACCAGCGCAAAGCGATGCTTGAGCACCGACAGCTCGCCCAGCCAGCGCTGGATGCCACTGATCTCGCGCTCCAGACGCATCAGTTCCTGGGTGCCGCCACGCTGATCGTTTTGCAGCGCGTCCTGCTCGTTACGGTAGTGCTCGGCCTGGATAGTCAGCTCTTCCTTGCGCGCACTGGCGTAGTCCGACCAAGTGCCCAGCAACGAATCCAGCAAGGGCGACAGGCGATGCAATTTGCCGCGCAATACATCGCGCAAACGCACGCCATTGGCGAGAGCCTCAACCAACGGCCCGGCAGCCACCAGCGAGTTGTAGTCCTGCTCCATGCGCCTTACATCACGGAAGGCTTCTTCGCACGCGGCGATGTAGTCCACGCTGCCGGAACGCAGGCTGTGCTCGAACGCATCCAGGAACAATTGCTTGAGCTTGGCCGCGGTGATTTCGCGCATGTGCAGCAGGTTGATAAACAGCGCGCGGAAAGTCTTCAGGCTCTGTTCGCTGGTGGAGCGCAGCGGAATCAGGGTCAGGTCCAGCGGGATTGATGTGTGGCCACCGACCAGCAAGCGCCGCAGTTCATCCGGCTTGAGTTCGTAGGCTTTCAGGCCTTCGCGCTCAAGGTTGGTGAACAGCTCTTTCTGACGCAGGCAGGTGTCGTTCTTCTGGTAGTGGGCCAAATCCAGTTTGCCGGCATAGGCAAAGAACTGGTGGCCGAAACCGCCGCCAGGGCCGCGCCCGACCACGCCGATCACGTGCGGGCCGTGGGGCAGCGAGACTTCCACGAGGATGTAGCTGGTGTCGGTGGCAAAGTAGAAGCGCCGCGATTGTTCCAGGGTGTACTTGCCGAAACTCATGTCCGACATGCGCGCCAGGATCGGGAACTGCAAGGCGTTGATCGACGCAGATTTACCCAGGTTATTCGCGCCGTACACCGACAGCGGTTCTTCCAGCGGGAACAAGCCCAGGCTGTAACCGGCGGTGTTCAATAGGGCGAAGCGGCGGATGCCGTAGCGTTCCTTACTCATGCGTCGGTCTCCTGTTCTTCGGCAATGGCGCGGGCCATCGCGTCTTCTTCGCTTTCTTCTTCGAAGTCGCTGAGGTCCAGCGGGTCATCGGTTTTCAGCAGCTTCTCGTCGCTGTCTTCATCAATGATCACCGGCGCCGGCAATGGCAGCACACTGTGTACGCTGGCGGCCAGGTCACGGTCCTGCTGCACCGACAGGCATACGTCGAGGAAGCGGTGCATCGGCGGCAGGAAGCGATAGATGCCGTTGTCTTCGCTGGCAAAACCCAGTTGGGTCATGCGGCGCATGATTTTTTCTTCGAGTTCTTCCTGGGTCTGCACTTCGGCCTGGATAAACAGGTCGCGGTACTTTTCCAACAACGACGGCAACTCATCGCGGCCCAGGCTGCCGCCATCGAGCACGGCGATCGGGTCGCGGCCTTGATCGGCCAGGTGCTCGACGATGATGAAAGTGAACAGCGCCAAACGTTGCGCGGTCTTGTTGACCTGCGCCGCCGCCACGGCAGTGTCCGGCACAAAGTAATAGAAACCGCGTGTGTCACACACCAGCTCAAAGCCCAAGGCCTTGAACAGCGTGCGGTACTGGTCCTGGAAATTGGACAACTGCGCGTACAGCTCCGGGTCGCGGCGGCTGACGTGGTAACCCTTGAACAGCTCGCGAAAGATCGGTGCCAGCTGGGACAGTTCGGATAGATCAAGATGCATAAGGCGTGCTCGCAGAATTCTCGGTGGCATCGGTGCCAGCCGGGAGCAGGGCGAATGAGCGCAGGCTGACCTGGTGCTCGTGTGTGTGGTAGTCGCGGCGTTCCAGGCGTTCGCGCTTGAAGCGTTTTTCACGCGAGAGCCGTGAGAACCAGTACAGCAATTCGTCGGTGGCGCCGTCCGGTTCCTGCTCCAGCAGCCAGGTCATCAGGTCCGGCATCGGCAGCGCGTCTTCGCAGCGCTCGAGCATTTCCTTGACCGTGCGCGGCGCACGTTGGGCTTCGCCCTTGTGGGTTTTGTGCGCCTTGGGGAAACGCGCCGGTTTCGGCTCGAAGTTGGCCAGGGCATACACGTAGGCTTCGACCTGGCTGGCACTGCCGAGGAAGGTGCTTTGCGGGCGGGTAAACATCGGCATTGCGGCCTGCGGCACCGCATCCAGGCCTTTACGGCGAATGGCCGACAAGGCCAGCGCCGCGCCACGGGTCACGGCGTTGTGGCGGCGCGCTTCTTCACGCAGCGGCAGCAGCAGTTCGCGGGCATGGCGCAAGGTCAGCTGGGCGCTGGTTTGCATTTCGAGGATGCGCGCGTGGGTGCGCAGCAGCATGTCGTCGTCCACCAAGTGGCCGAGGCGCTGCTGCTCGGTGAGCATGCGCAGCAGCACATTCTCGACCTTGCGCACGCCTTGCTCGAAGGCGCCGTCGGCGTTCACCAGTTGGATCATCGGTTCGACGTATTCGTCCCAGGTCGCCAGTACCTCGGCGTAACGCTGGCGCAACGGAATCTGCCGGTCGCTGGTCTTGGCGCGGTCGGCCACGGCAGCCAGGGCCTGTTCGTCGTTGGCGAGCTTTTTCAGCACATCCCGCACGCGCATATCCAGCAGGCGCAGTTGGCGGGCCAGGTCGTGGCCATCACGGATGTCGAAGGCGTCCTGGATATAGCCTGCCAGGCGCTCGAGGTGGCGCAGGTAGGCTTCGATTTCCAGGCACAGGCCAAGCCGGTGCTCCTTGCGAAGATAGGCGAGAAAGTCGTGGATCTGTGCGTTGAGCTCGAAACGGTTCGGGCTCTTGGCGACAGGCACCAGGATATCCAGGCGAATCCACACGTCCAACAGGCTGGTGATGTCCTGTGGCGTGCTGTCCAGTTGTTGGGCCGCCAGTTGTGCGCGCAACTCGCCCAGGCTCAAGGTGCCTTGGTCGAAGTGTTCGCACAGTGGCTCAAGCAAGGCCCAGTGTTCGGCGAGGGCGCGCAAGACGCGCTTGGGTTCGATCATCGGAATGGCCGGCTGGTTGGCGAATAAAAGTCGCGATTGTACTGCATCAGGCGCGGGATTTATCCACAGCCGGTCAGTGCGCAGTGGGCGATTGTTACCGAACAGCGGTAGAATCCCCGCTCTTTAGTTATCCACAAGTGGCCGAGCTGTGCTTATCGAGTCCCGACGTCGCGCTTACTTGACCGCCATGCAGGTGGTCAACTGGCTGCCCCGCACCGAACTGCCGTTTGCCGCCCCGTCGCGGCCCGAGCTGCTGCAGGCGCTTGAGCCCTATGAGGCGTTCGAGGTGTCGGGCGAGGAAGCCGCTGCGCCGGTGACGGTGGCCAAGCCTGCGCCCGAAACGCAGCCAACGGTGGAGCGTGCCAAGGTCGAAGTGCCGCGTCCGTCGCCGGTGGCCAAACCTGTGGCGGCCGAAGCGCCAGCGCCGGTGGTCAAGGCCCCGGTGGTGGCGCCGCCACGCTTTGCCCTGCAATTGCTGCGGGCCGGGCGCTGCCTGCTGCTGGTGGAACTGCCTACGGGCGAACGTTTCCAGACTCGCGACCCGGCCTACATGCTGCTAAAAGACATGCTGCGCGCCGCCGGCCTGCCCGACAGCCCGCAAATCGTCGGCGACCCCGTGCGCTGGCCGCTGCTGGTGCGCGGCAACATGGACCAGGGCCCGGAGGCTGCACGGGATTTTGTCCAGGGTTTTGTCTCGGCGCGCCTGGAAGACGAACCCTGCGTGTGCCTGTGGCTGATCGGCCTGCCCGCCGTGCGTTTTGCCGGTGAGGCGAATGCCGAAGCCTGGTACCGCGAGCTGCAGGTCGAAGGCCTGGGCTCGGTATGGGCCTTGCCGGGCCTGGAATTATTAATGGAAGAGCCACAGCGTAAGGCTGATGTCTGGCAAGCCATGCGCCGGCTGATGGCGCGCTGGAAAAGTACCGATGAGTGAAGCTTTATCCTTTCGCCCGATGACCGAGGCGGACCTCGATGCTGTACTTAAGATTGAATACGCGGCGTTCAGCCATCCCTGGACTCGCGGGATTTTTCTCGATGGGCTGGGCAAGTACCAGATCTGGCTGATGTTCGAAGGTGAGCAACAGGTGGGCCACGGTGTGGTGCAGATCATCCTTGATGAAGCGCACTTGCTGAATATCACTGTCAAGCCGGAAAACCAGGGTCGTGGCCTGGGGTTGGCGCTGCTGGAGCACCTGATGTCCCGCGCTTACGCCGCCAGTGCGCGGGAGTGCTTTCTGGAAGTGCGTGACAGCAATACCGGCGCATTCCGGCTGTATGAGCGCTACGGCTTCAACGAAATTGGCCGTCGGCGCGATTACTACCCGGCCGTAGGCGGGCGCGAAGATGCAGTCGTGATGGCTTGTACCTTAGTTGACTGAACGCTGAACCTCTGTGGGAGCGGGCTTGCTCGCGAATGCGGTGTGTCAGTCGATATATCTTTAACTGATCCACCGCATTCGCGAGCAAGCCCGCTCCCACATTTTGAACGGTGCGGTGTCAGCGGTTACCGTCTATCGGGTCAATATCCGCCAATTCGGCCTCATCCAACCCATTCCCGCCGCCAATCTCATCTTCATCCACAATGCTCAAGTCGTAATCCGCCGGGTTATCCTCACCGGCTTCATGGGCATCCCGCGCGCCATCCTCATGGATCAGCGTTTCCGGGCTCATGTCATCATCCGTGGACTCATGATCATCGGTCGAGGCTCCAGTCATGCCAGCTTCGCGCATCCGTTCGTCGGGCATCAGGTGTTCGCGCTCGCGGCGCGGCAGTTCATCGCCGATTTCCGCGGTCGGCTCTTGCTCGTCAAAATCCAGCTCGCGCATCTCACCCATGCGGTCTTCGTTGTCATCAATCGGTTCGGGCTGTGTAGCGCCGTAGGGACGTCGTGATTCAGTCATGGCCAATCCTCATACTGTGGGGCTTATAGTGTGTGGACAGGCACGGCTCGCCAAAGATTCAAGCTAATTTGCGGGCGGCGTGACCCGGACGAGGGGTCGTCAGTCACAAAACTGCGCATCATTCCTGAGGCTTTCCCTGATGAACGAACTACAAGACCTGCTTGATAACAACGAACGCTGGGCGGATGCGATCAAACAGGAAGATCCCGAATTCTTCGCCAAGCTCGCCCGCCAGCAAACCCCGGAATACCTTTGGATCGGCTGCTCCGACGCGCGCGTTCCGGCCAACGAAATCGTCGGCATGCTGCCCGGCGACCTGTTCGTGCACCGCAACGTGGCCAACGTGGTGCTGCACACCGACCTCAATTGCCTGTCGGTGATCCAGTACGCGGTGGACGTGCTCAAGGTCAAACACATCCTCGTCACCGGCCACTATGGCTGCGGTGGCGTGCGTGCGTCGATGCAGGACCGCCAGTTCGGCCTGATCGACGGCTGGCTGCGCACTATTCGCGACCTTTATTACGAAAACCGCGAGGTGCTGGCCCAACTGCGCACCGAAGAGGAGCGGGTGGACCGCATGTGCGAGTTGAACGTGATTCAGCAAGTCGCCAACGTCGGTCATACCAGCATTGTGCAAAACGCCTGGCACCGTGGGCAGAGCCTGTCGATCCACGGCTGCATCTACGGCATCAAGGATGGCCGCTGGAAAAGCTTGAACACCACCATCAGTGGCTTCGAGCAACTGCCGCCGCAGTATCGCCTGCGCCCACTGGGCGAAGCCTAAGGCCGTTTGCGCAGGCGCCATTGGGTCATGAACGCCTGGCCTTCGGCGTTCAATGGCTCTTTGGCGCCGGTGATCCAGCCCCGGCAGTTCAGCTCGCCGCATCGGCAGGCGAACTGCCGGAACAGCGCATCCTCGGTGGTGGCGTAGTCCATCGTCAGCAAGGTGCCGGCCGCAATGGGTTGCACGGTCCAGACCTCCAGGTACGTGGCATCGAAAAACACGTTTGGATTGCACGAGTGCAACATCAGGCGGGTGAACCACGGGTCATACAGGTGAATGCGTGACGAGAGCTGCAAGGTGTGCGCACGTCGCTCGCTCAAGGCGTAGCCGGACACTCTGGCAATGCGCACGCGGCTGTCAAAGGCGACGCGTGCCTTGAGTGCGGCCCCCATTCCATTTGCATCGCGTACGACCTGGAAGTGCCGGGTCGAGGGGTAACCCTGTTCAACGAGCACCGTCTTGAAGGGGTAGAGGCAGCTACTCTCAGCGGTTTTAGCCTTATCCATGGCTTGAGTTTTCATAACTCTCCTGGCCTAGGCTGCATCGACCTGCGATGGGGTCTGACTTCCAGTCTTGCAGCGGATGGGTGCCGTTCAAGACTCGCTGAAGTTGTAGCCGATTTCTACTGTCAGATCTGACAGTAGAAATCGGTTATATTTTGTACGATTTACAGCGCTGGGGCTGTAACAGCGGGGATTGGGGCGGCGTCTTTCAGCTGTTTCAGCTGCGCCTTGATGGGCGGGGTGGCGCATTTGGCGTTGGCTTGCTCCGGGGTCAGGTTGCGCACCGAGGTGTAGAACAGCTCGCAGGTCTGCTCCTTACGCGTAACTTGCCAGGTGTTCATGCACGCCTTGAGCAATACATTCGGGTCACTGGCAGGTTTCTGGCCCATGCCGGCTTGCCAGCAGGCGGCGCTCAAATCTTGCCCCATCACTTTCAAACCGGCCTCATCGGCTTTTTGTTCATTGCCGTCATAGCTGGCCGGATCTGCCGCATACCAGATGTAGCTCGGGTGGTTGGAGCCCAGTACCGACACGGTTTTACCGGCAACCGGGCTGATCTGCGCCAGACCCAGCACCGCCACGGTCTGGCCGTACTGTTGTTTGATCCAGTTACGCACCGGTGCGCCGAACGCGACCATCGGCAATGAGCCGTTGGCGTGCAGGCTCAGCTCCTTGACCATGCGCGTCTGGTAATCGGCAAAGTAGCTGTAGACGTTTTCCAGGTCCTTGCCCGCATTGGACGGCGCGGCGATCGGCGCAATATCGATGATGGTCTGGTAGGCCGGGGTTTCCGTGGCCGGGATGCCATTATCCGTGAGCAAAGTGGCCCAGCGGTCGGTGGTGGCCGACTCCAGGTAATCCTGGGCCTGGGTCAGCGAGTAGTCCGGCGGGAAGTGCAGCAGTTCGATGCTCTTGCGGTTTTCCAGGGCCATGCCGAGCGGCAGGAACAAGTACCAGTTGTAGGCCCACTTACCGTCGCTGTTAAGTTTGCTGGCGCCTTGATAGGCCAGGTCGGCGGTGTTGAGCAGTGTGGTCAGGGGCTGGCCGTAATGTTCGGGCACACCGCTGAAGGTGGCTGAAACCTGGCCATCGTGGGTTTTCACACTGACCTTGGCACGGCTGTAGCCGTCGCGCTGCAAGCTCTGGTTCAAATAGTGCTCGGCGGTCTGCTCCAGCGTCCACGGCCGAAAGCAGACCACGTTGCAGTTATTGGGGAAAGCGAACAGTTGGGTGACGCGTTGCGTGCTGCCCAGTGGTACTTCGATGTCGGCCTGTACGACCGCACTGGCCAGCAGTGCGGCCAGGGTGAAGGACAGCCTGGTCGGTTTAAACATAATTGGTTCCTTGTCAGCGAAAGCCCGTCTGCGCGGGGTGAAAGCCCACTTGCACACAGTAGCGGTTGACCAGGAAAACCGCGTGCTAAATCGCCAGGCATGTCGCTATTGGATAAGAAAACCTACCGGTTGAACTGCAAGGCGGTGCTTAAATCGCCCATGGGCTTCTGGCCGCGAGCGATCATCGCGTCATCGCGCTGCTTGAGGCCGTCCAGTGTCTCCAGCTGGAACACGCGGGTGATCAAACGCAGGATCGATGCGGTGTCGTAAACCGTGTGGTCCACCGTGCCTTTGCGTGCAAACGGTGACACCACCAATGCCGGAATACGCGTGCCTGGGCCCCAGCGGTCGCCCTTGGGCGGTGCCACGTGGTCCCACCAGCCGCCGTTTTCATCGACGGTGACCACCACCACCATGTTTTTCCATTGCGGGCTCTCTTGCAGCACTTTCAAGGCGCGGGCGATATGGCGGTCGCCCGAGGCCACATCGGCGTAGCCGGCGTGCATGTTCAGGTTGCCCTGGGGCTTGTAGAACGTCACGGCGGGCAGCTTGCCGGCCTGGGCATCGGCGAAGAACTTGTTGGTGCCGGAATCATCGCCTAAACCGCCGTCACGCAAGCGTTTGTCGCGCTCTGCACGGTTTTGCGGGCCTTGTTGCTTGAAGTAGTTGAACGGCTGATGGTGATACTGGAAGTTCGGAATTTTCGGGATACCGCCTGAGTCCTTGAACTGGTCCAGGGTCGCCTGCCAGGCGCCGGCATACCAGGCCCAATCGACGTTCTTTTTCGACAGTTTGTCGCCGATATGCTCGTGGGTTTGCGGCACCAGCACGTTGGGCAGGTCGGGCTTGGAATAGTCCGGATTTTCCGGGTCGCGAATCCACGTCGGCCAGTACGGCGGCGCCAGGGTGTTCACGCCGTAGCCGTCTGGCGTCAAGGCACTGGGGCCGAACTGCGGCGGGCCAGTCATGGCGCTGGCCGGGGACTTGTCCAGCGGCTTGAGGCGCGGGTCGGTGGGGTCATCGCTTTGCAGCGTGGCGATCTGCGCCTTGGCCACCGAAAGCGCTGCATGCGGATAAAATGGCGCGGTGGCGCTGATCAGGTACTGGTGGTTGAGGAACGAGCCACCGAAAGCGCCCTGGAAGAAGTTGTCGCACAGCACAAACTCTTTGGCCACGTCCCACAGACGCAGGGAATAACGGCTCTGGGCGTAGTAACCCATCACCAGGCCGCCGGAGTCGGCCCAGGCGACAAAGTTGTCGTTCTTGCCGCCATTGATCTGCATCTGGTTCTGGTAGAACACATGCCACAAGTCGCGGGTGACCAGGCTCAGCGGCAAGTCCTCGGCGTTCGGGCCTTTGAGCGCGAATGGCGCGTTGGGCAGGTTTTCCTGGAATTGCACTTCGCTGGGGTAAGTCACCCCATCCACGCTTTGCGGGCCGACCTGCAGTACGCCGCCCCAGGCCGGTGGCAGAGTGGTGAGCAGGCTGCCATCACGGTCACGTTGCTGCACGTCGGCAGCGGAGAGCGCCGACAGTGGTTTCTCCACACCAGGGAAGTCTGCAAACAGGTTGTTGAAGCTGCGGTTCTCGGCGTAGATCACCACCACCGTCTTCACCTGTTCGTACAAGGCCTTGTCCAGCTCTTGCGGCGTCAGCGGTCGCGCCTCTGGCTTGCCCGGTGCGTCATTGGTGCTGCCGCAGGCACTCAAGGTCGCGCCAACCCCCAGCACCGCCGCGCCCCCGAGGAAACGCCGACGGCTGGTGTCCACGGGCGGTTGGGTTACGGAATCGGGAGAAGGGCGGTCTTCGTGCTCGTCACTCATTGCTGGGCGTTCCTGCTGGCTGGTTGTTGCAAGATATTTCGCAGGACGGTAGCAATGCAATGTGACGGAACGAAGACAGCGGTTTGAACGCTAAGGGCGATTACAACAAGTGCAGTGCCAACTGGCTACCCGCACGCAAGTACTCCACCTGAGCCGTCAGCGCATCCTTGACGATGGCCTCGCCCGTGTCGGTCAGCTCGGCTTTTTTTGCATCGATGACCGTGGTTTGCAAAAGCTGCATGGCCACGTCCATCACTTTTTGGAAGGCTGTGACGTTATTGTGCAGGCCAAACTCGTTGACGACGGCAGCCATACGCCGATCGGCATCGTCTCGCAGAGCTCTGTACTCGACGAACGATACGCGGTCGTCCTTGTAGATATCATTGATCAACTCTTCCAGTGATTTGGACAGCGGCGTCATCGGATTTTCCTTGGCGTGTTGTGAGTGGTAAGCCAAGGCAGGTTAATCAAAGGCGCGGGTGAGAGAAGTCAGAGGCTGTCACCGCAATGAGTGGGAAAGCCCGATACATCTGGCCAGAGAGTTAGCAATGCAATGTGACGCAATGACGAGGTCGATGCGAGGACTCGGGCATGTATACACACGCCCAGCGCTGCTAGACTGCTTCAATAATGGATGCCACTGAGGTGAGCCGTGAAACCTTCAATCGCTCTTGATCTAAAACGGGCTGCTGTCAGAGAGGTGGTGGGGCGTTTCCGTATCTCAAATCCAAGGGTATTTGGGTCTGTGTTACTAGGCACCGATCTAGATGGCAGCGACCTTGATTTGTTGGTCGATGCTCCGCCGGGAACCACGCTTTTTGATCTTGGTGGGTTGCAGGTCGAGCTGGAGGATCTGCTCGGGGTCAATGTGGACCTTCTGACGCCTGGCGATTTACCTGTGAAGTTTCGCGCAAAAGTGTTGGCTGAGGCTCGCCCGGTATGACAGCGAGCCGCCTCGGGGACTACCTGGATCACATAAGGCAAGCCACGGCTGACGCAATCACATTTGTTGAAGGCTTGAACAAAGAAGAGTTTCTTGAAGACAAGCGTACACAGCAAGCTGTTGTCATGAGTCTGATCATCGTTGGTGAGGCATCAACGAAAATCATGGATCACTACCCAGACTTCACTGCGAGTCATCCGCAGATACCTTGGCGTAGCATGCGCGGGATGCGCAACCGGATTGCCCACGGTTATTTCGATATCAACCTCGATGTAGTTTGGGACACGATCCAGAACGCATTGCCTGATCTATTGAATCGCCTTCCTGTGGTTCCTGTTTGACTGCACCTGTTGAAACAGGTGCAGTCTCGATCGTCTAAGGCATCACCGGCGGCAAATACTTCAACGTCGTCCCCAACGCCCACAACAGAAACAACACCAGCGGCGTGTGCACCAGCAGCTGCACAAACGAAAACCCGATCAAATCCCTTGCCTTTAGCCCCAGCACGCCCAGCAGAGGCAGCATATAAAACGGGTTGATCAAGTTCGGCAGCGCCTCAGCCGCGTTATAGATCTGCACCGCCCAGCCCAGGTGGTATTGCAGGTCATTGGCCACTTGCATCACATACGGCGCTTCAATAATCCATTTGCCACCGCCCGACGGGATAAAGAAGCCCAGCACCGCCGAGTACACGCCCATCAACAGCGCGTAGGTGTCGTGGGAGGCGATGGAGGTGAAGAACAACGAGATATGGTGCGCCAGGGTCTGGCCGTCACCGCCTTTCACCACGGTCATCAGCGCGGCGATCGAGCCGTACAACGGAAACTGGATCAGCACGCCCGTGGTGGTCGGCACTGCACGTGCCACCGCATCCAGGAAGCTGCGCGGGCGCCAGTGCAGCAGCGCGCCGACCATGATGAACAGGAAGTTATAGGTGTTAAGCCCCGAAATCGCACTGATCGCAGGTTTGGTCGAGAACTCATGGAACAACCAGCCAGCCGCCAGCAAGGCCAGCAGGATAGTCAGCAGCGGGCTGTGTTCCAGCCATTCGCCCGGACGCGTCGGCGGTTGTGGTTTAGGCATATTGAAGGCCGGGTCGACACCACACGCCTTGGCATCACGCGCACTGCTCGGTCCGGGCGCAGTGGCATAGGCGATGATCAGCGACACCACGATCAGCGCCAGCAACAGCACGCCCGACTGCCACAAAAAGATGGTCTCGGTGAACGGAATCATCCCAGTGATCGACAGGATCGACGGCGGCAAGCTGGCCGGGTTGGCCTGCAACTGCGCCGCCGATGACGACAGCCCCAATGCCCACACTGCGCCCAATCCCAAATAAGCGGCAGCACCGGCAGCGCGGTAATCCATGCGCAAATCCGTGCGGCGAGCCAGTGCGCGTACCAATAAGCCACCGAACACCAGGGACAAGCCCCAGTTGAGCAAAGACGCGACCATGGAAATCAACGCGACCCACGCCACCGCCGAGCGGCCATTCTTGGGGATACGTGCCAGACGGTCGATCAGCTTTACGGCGGGCGGCGAACTGGCCACCACATACCCGCCGATCACCACAAAGGCCATCTGCATGGTGAATGGGATCAGGCTCCAGAACCCGTCGCCAAACGCCTTGGCGGCTTCGGTGGGTGCGGCGCCCATGCCCAGGGTCGCCACGGCAACAATGATCACCGCCAGGGCGGCAAACACCCAGGAATCCGGAAACCAGCGTTCGGCGAAGTTGGAGCAGCGCAGGGCAAATCGGGCATAGCGGCTTTCTTCGATAGCATCGGCCACGAGTCTTTCCTTTTGTATTTATTATGGGTGTTGGCAGTTTTACGGCATGTTCCGCTACGGGCATTGATATGGGAATGCAGTTATCTTCATCGATCCATGAGGAAAACAAATATATCTGTCGCGATTGCCATCACTGGGCGCAGCTCATAACCTGCACGCCATTTTGTTTGTCTGCCGAGCCTTTACATGACTGCCACCTTTTCCCCACAGGCGCAGCGTTTTTCCCGCTCCGACTACAAAACCCTGGGCCTGGCCGCCTTGGGCGGCGCCCTGGAAATCTACGACTTCATTATCTTTGTGTTCTTTGCGCTGACCCTCAGCCAGCTGTTCTTCCCGCCGGAAATGCCCGAATGGCTGCGCCTGCTGCAAAGTTTCGGCATCTTCGTCACCGGCTACCTGGCGCGCCCGCTGGGCGGCATCCTGATGGCGCACTTCGCTGACCATCTGGGGCGCAAACGCGTGTTCAGCCTGAGCATCCTGATGATGGCCTTGCCGTGCCTGCTGATCGGGATCATGCCCACTTACGCGCAAATCGGTTATTTCGCCCCGCTGATCCTGCTGGCCCTGCGCGTGCTGCAAGGCGCCGCAGTCGGCGGCGAAGTACCGAGTGCCTGGACCTTCGTCGCCGAACACGCACCGCGCCACCACCGAGGCTACGCCCTGGGCTTCCTGCAAGCCGGGCTGACCTTTGGCTATCTGCTCGGTGCACTCACGGCCACCTTGCTGGCACAAATCTTCACCCCCGCCGAGATCCTCGACTACGCCTGGCGCTTCCCGTTTCTGCTCGGCGGCGTGTTCGGTGTGATCGGCGTGTGGCTGCGCCGCTGGCTCAGCGAAACCCCGGTGTTCCTCGAAATGCAGGCCCGCCGCCAGGCCGCCGCTGAAATGCCGTTGCGCACGGTGTTGCGCGACCATCGCGCGGTGTTGCTGCCGGCGATGATCCTCACTTGCGTGCTCACCTCGGCGGTGGTCGTACTCGTAGTGATCACCCCGACCATGATGCAAAAAACCTTCGGCATGAGCCCCAGCCACACCTTCGCCCTAAGCGCGCTGGGCATCGTCTTCCTGAATATCGGCTGCGTGCTCGCCGGTTTGCTGGTGGACCGCATAGGCGCCTGGCGCGCAGTGCTGGTCTACAGCCTGGTGCTGCCGGTGGGCATTGCGGTGCTGTACGCCAGCCTGATCAGTGGCGGCGTTTGGCTGGGCGCGGCGTATGCCGTGGCGGGCTTGAGTTGCGGCGTGGTGGGCGCGGTGCCGTCGGTGATGGTCGGCCTGTTCCCGGCGCAGGTGCGGGTGTCGGGAATCTCCTTCACCTACAACATTGCTTACGCACTGTGGGCGAGTACGACGCCACTGTTGTTGATCGCGTTGATGCCGACCAGCCCGTGGATTTGCGTGGGTTACTGCGTGGTGATGGGCGCGGTGGGCGTGGCGAGTGTGGCGCTTTTTGGTAAGCGACACCCAGTAAACGTTGTTACAAATGGCACGTGGGGCCATTAATTGACGGGTAGGTGAGGCGCTCCTATAGTCACGTCCACTCCTGACGAGCACAGCATGCCCCATGACTCAGACCGCCTATATCAACCCTGCAATCCTGTTCTGGTCTCGCCAGCGGGCGGGGCTGTCTGAGGCGCAGGTTGCCAAAGGCCTCATGGTCAAATTGGAAAGGCTGAAGGAGTGGGAAGGTGGCCAGAGCCTTCCCTCTTTCCACCAGGCGCAAAAGTGGGCTGCAATCGTGCACGTCCCTTTCGGCTATCTTTTTCTCCGGGCTCCTCCTCCCGAACATCTCCCTCTTCCAGACCTGCGGACCCTGGGTGGCGTTTTTCCAGACAAGCCCAGCTTGAACCTGATGGACACAGTGAAAGACGTGCTCCGCAAGCAAGACTGGTACTTGGAATACTTGCAGGATCATGAGCGTTCCCCTCTGCCCTTCGTGGGAAGCTTCACTAGCCGTTCGGCCATCAAAGATGTGGTTGCAGATATTCGTCGCGTACTTGGCGTCACCGACGCTTTTGCTCGAATGGGTTATGAAGACTATGTGAGAGCTTTGGTGAGTGGTGCAGAAGAAGCCGGAATTCTCGTCATGCGCAGTGGTGTCGCTTTGGGCAATACCCACAGAAAACTTGATGTCAGTGAGTTTCGAGGATTTGCGATCAGCAATCCTATGGCGCCCGTGGTTTTCATCAACAGCGCGGACGCGCCAACGGCACGCCTTTTTACTTTAATGCATGAACTGGCGCATATCTGGATTGGCAGCACGGGCGTGTCCGATGGCAGCAATCAAAGTGCCCGTCAGGAGGAAGCATTTTGCAACGCGGTGGCGGGAGAGTTTCTGGCGCCGGAAAATGTTTTTCGAGCGCACTGGAGTTCGGATGTTCGCTGGGAAGAAAATTTGGGGCCATTGGCTGGACGTTTTCGCGTCAGTACATTGGTGATTGCCCGTCGTGCCCGTGACCTTGGCTACATCAGTAATGATCAATACGGCACTTACTACCGTCGGATCTTGCAGGAGTATCGAGATAAAGACGGTAGTGGAGGGGATTACTACCGCACAGCGGCTATCAGGAACAGTACCCGGTTGAGCAAGGCCGTTCTCGCAGAAGCGCAGAGCGGGAGGATTTTGTTGCGAGACGCAGGAAAACTGTTGGGTGTGCAGCCAGCCAAGTTAAAAACTTATGGGATGAAGCTATCGGCATGAAGCATCTATTGGATTCGAATACGCTGATCGAGGCCAAGAACCGTTATTACGCGATGACAATTTGCCCAGGCTATTGGGCCTGGATACTGCAGCAGCATCAGGCGTTGGAAATTGCCAGTATTGTTCCGGTCCGTGACGAGTTAGCCAAAGGCAATGACGAGTTGACGCAGTGGGTAAAGGGCAATTCCAGCTTGTTTGAAGATTCGAATGATCAACAGACCCAAGCAGCCTTTGGGAATACCGTCTCAAGAATTGCTGAACAGGTATCGGTAATGAAGGCTGGTGCGCTGGAGGAGTTTCTTGAGGGCGCAGATGCTTGGCTGATAGCCAAGGCTATGACGACAGGGGCGGTAGTTGTCACTCATGAGGTCTATAACCCTGACATCAAACGCAAGTACACCATTCCTAATGTCTGCTCGCTGTTTGGCGTCCCCTATATGAACACCTTTGAATTGCTCGATAAACTCGACGCTCGTTTCGTCTTACATCACTGACAAAGTGAGGGGAAGAAGGCTTCCCCTCTATGTGCATAAGTATCTACACAACCGGTTAACACGAAGTCTGTGGCAGGTGGGCTGTTGTGGCGAGCAGGCTTGTCCTGCGTTGGGCTGCGAAGCGGCCCCAGTAAAGGCACTGCAATTTTCCTGAAAGAACTCAGCATCTGGGTTTGGGGCTGCTTCGCAGCCCAACGCAGGACAAGCCTGCTCGCCACAGGAGAAATTGGCTGCCTTCAAAGTTGTGTAGATACCCATGCCTCTATGTGGCGTCTTCAGGTCAAAAAGTGCCAGAGCAGCAGCGTACCGACCAGCCCGACGACTGAAACAATGGTCTGCAACACCGACCATACCCAAATCGTCTGCTTCAACTGCAAACCAAAGTACTCACGCACCATCCAGAATCCAGCGTCGTTGACGTGACAGAAGAACACCGAGCCCGCGCCAATCGCCAGCGCCACCAAAGAACTCTGGGTCGCGGCCAGCCCGGCCATCATCGGTGCGAGGATGCCCGCCGTGGTGGTGGTAGCGACCGTCGCGGAGCCGGTGGCCTGGCGCAGGGCTACGGCAATCAACCACGCCAGCAGCAGATACGGCATGTGCGCGCCTTCGGCGACCTTGCTGATGGTCTGGCTGACACCGGCGTCCAGCAGGGTTTGCTTGAGGCCGCCGCCGGCGCCGATGGTCAGCAGTAACACGGCGATGGGCGCGAGGGCTTTGCGCAGGGTGTTGCCGACCTCGGCACGCGGCATGCCGGCGGCCCAACCCAGACAGATCACGGCAGCGATGACGGCCAGGCCGAGGGCGATCAGCGGTTCACCGAGGAACTTCAAGGTCAGGCCGACGGTACTTTCTGCCGGTAACGCGACTTTGGCCAAGGTGCTGCCAAGCATTAAAATCACCGGCAACAAAATGATCAGCAGCGACACGCCAAAGCTTGGCTGACGCGGCGCCTTGGGCGGTGCGCTGAACAGCGCGCCGATGTCGGCCGGCTCATCCACGTGCAGGCGCTTGGACAGCCAGTTGCCATAGAGCGGGCCAGCGAGAATCACGGCCGGCACCGCCAGGCAGAAGCCCAGCAGCATGGTCAGGCCCAGGTCGGCGTGCAACGCGCCCACCGCAATCAACGGCCCCGGATGCGGTGGCATCAGGGCGTGCAGGGTGGTCATGCCCGCCAGCGCCGGGATGGCGATTTTCAGCAGTGGCTGATTCGAACGTTTGGCCATCACGAAGATGATCGGCACCATCATCACCAGGCCGACCTCGAAGAACAGCGGCAAACCAATCACCATGGCCACCAGCGCCATCACCCACGGCAGTGACTTGCCTTTGCCCAATCCGAGCAAGGTAGTGGCGATGCGGTCGGCCGCGCCGGATTCGGCCATCAGTGCGCCGAGCATCGAGCCCAGGGCAATGATGATCCCGGCTTCACCGAGGATCGCCCCGGCGCCTTTGCTGAAGGCTTTGGCGACTTCTTCCGGTGGCAACCCGGCGCCCACACCGGCGATAAACGTACCGATCAGGATCGACAGGAACGGCGGCAGCTTGGTGGCACTGATCAACACAATGATGCTGGCGATGGCCAGTAGAACGCAGAACATGAGGCGGGTGTCGTGAACCATCCACGCGGCAGTCGATAACTCCAAGACGGGACTCCTTATCGAACAGGTTGGTTAATTTGTTTCTTTTTGTTTCCTGCGTGAAAAGCATACCTGATAGAACTGTCGCAGAGCTTTCATGGGCGATTTTGGTGCGCTCAATCTAACGGTGAGCTGTCGGGCGAGTGACAAGTTTGCAAGGTATGCGTGGGAATTTGGCCTATAGCTCTATGATCAACGGACTACACACCACGAGGACATGTCATGAGTGCAGGACACAGCCACGCCCAAGTACGTGCCGGCCACGAACGCAAGTTATGGATGGCCTTGGGGCTGACCGGCAGCTTCATGATTGCCGAGGTTATCGGCGCTTTTGTCACCGGCAGCCTGGCATTGTTGTCCGACGCCGCGCACATGATGACCGACGCCCTGGCCCTGGCTATTTCCCTGGTGGCCATTCAGGTCGCCAAGCGTGCTGCCGACCGCAAGCGCACCTTTGGCTATGCGCGTTTCGAGATCCTGGCGGCGGCCTTTAATGCGCTGCTGCTGTTCGCCGTGGCGTTTTACATCCTCTACGAGGCTTATCAACGACTGCAGGCGCCAGCCGAAATCCAGTCCACCGGCATGCTGGTGATTGCGGTGCTGGGGCTGATCGTCAACCTGATCTCCATGCGCCTGCTCAGTGCTGCCAGCGGTGAAAGCCTGAATGTGAAGGGCGCTTATCTGGAAGTCTGGAGCGACATGCTCGGTTCTATCGGCGTGATCATCGCGGCGGTGGTGATCATGTTTACCGGCTGGGGCTGGGTGGACTCCGTGGTGGCGGCGGCGATTGGTTTCTGGGTGTTGCCACGCACCTGGACGCTGCTCAAGGAAAGCATGAACGTCCTGCTGCAGGGCGTGCCGGACGGCATCGATATCGACCAGGTTGAGCAGGCCATTCGCAATGTGCCTGGGGTCAAGGACGTGCACGACCTGCATATCTGGGCGCTGACCAGCGGCAAGAATGTGCTGAGCACGCATTTGGTTGCCGATCCGTCGCAAGGCACTGAGCAACAAATCCTCACGCGGGTGACGGAATTGCTGCACGAACAATTCGATATTTCCCACGTCACCTTGCAGGTCGAAGGCGAAGGCTTTCATCACGACGACCCTGACGAGGTGCACGCCTGAGGCTGTGCCTGTCGGATTTGTAATCTTCGCTCCACCGCTCTGATAAGTCGCGAAAGCTACATTGCCCCCGCTGGAAACCTCAGCGACTTCATGGGCGTGGAACTCTCGTTATGGCACTTTCTTTTAGAACACTTTTGCGGGCGGCAGCGTTGTGGGTAGCGGCGAACGCTGTCCAGGCGCAAACCCTGACGCTCGATTCAGCCTTGCAAACCGCCTTCGCCAACAACCCCGACCTGGCCGCCGCGCAATGGGAAATCGACATCGCCCAAGGCGGCCGTCAGCAAGCGGGTTTGATCCCTAACCCAGTGGCTTCCTGGGATGCCGAAGACACCCGCCGCAACTCGCGTACCACTACGATAAAACTCAGCCAGACCCTGGAACTGGGCGGCAAACGCGGTGCGCGCATTGATGTGGCAACACGCGCCCAAGACGCTGCCGCGTTGACCCTGGAGCAGCGGCGCAACGGCCTGCGCGCCGATGTGATCGACAGCTACTACGGCGCTCTGCGTGCCCAGGAACGCCTCGATTTGGCGCAACGTTCAATGGCCTTGGCCGAGCGCGGCCTGGTGGTCGCCAATGGACGCGTCAAAGCCGGTAAATCATCGCCGGTAGAAGCCACTCGCGCCCAGGTGCAGTTGTCGCAGATCCGCCTTGAACTGAACCGCGCGCAGATCGGCCTCACGGATGCCTACCGCCGCCTCGCCGCCAGTACCGGCAGCGCGACTCCTGACTTCCAGGCGGTCGCCACACAAAGCCAATCCGCACCACCGTTGCCGCCTTCCGCCCAGTTGCTGGCGCGCCTTGAGCAAACCACCGAGTTGCGCCTGGCTGAACTGCAAATCCAGCAAAACGAGGCCAGCGTAGGGCTGGAAAAAGCCCAGCGGATTCCCGACCTCGACGTGTCGATCGGCAGCCAGTACGACGCCAGCGTGCGTGAACGTGTGAACGTGGTGGGCGTGTCGATGCCGATCCCGTTGTTCAACCGTAACCAGGGCAATGTGCTGGCCGCCAGCCGCCGCGCCGACCAGGCTCGCGACCTGCGCAACGCCGTCGAACTGCGCCTGCGCACCGAGACCCGCCAGGCCCTGGACCTGTGGCAAACCGCCAATACCGAAGTGAGCACCTTCAACCAACAGATCCTGCCCGCCGCCCAAAGCGCGGTGGACAGCGCCACCCGTGGCTTCGAGATGGGCAAGTTCAACTTCCTCGACGTGCTCGACGCCCAGCGCACCTTGATCGCCGCACGCACCCAATACCTCACGGCGACCGCTCAGGCTACCGATGCCTGGGTGCGTATCGAACGGATTTACGGCGACCTCGCCCGGTTTTGATTTTTCCTGGAGTCCTCTATGAAACATAAACATGGCGTGGCGCTGGCCGTCGCCCTGGGCCTGATGCTGTCTGGCTTTGCCGCCGCCGATGAAGAAGAAGGCGCGCTTGAACTTACTGAACAGCAGATCCAGGCTGCGGGTATCCAACTTGCCCAGGCGCAACCACGCTCGGTCAGCACGGTGCTGACGCTGCCGGGGGAAGTGCGTTTCGACGAGGACCGCACTTCGCACATCGTCCCGCGCGCGGCCGGTGTGGTGGAGGCGGTCAAGGTCAACCTTGGGCAGTCAGTGAAGAAAGGCGAGTTGTTGGCGGTGATCTCCAGCCAGCAGATTTCCGACCAGCGCAGCGAGCTGGCGGCCAGCGAGCGCCGAGTTGAATTGGCGCGCACCACCTTCCAGCGCGAACGCCAATTGTGGAAGGACGAAATCTCCGCCGAGCAGGATTACCTGCTGGCGCGTCAGACCTTGCAAGAGGCCGAAATCGCCCTGAACAATGCGCGCCAGAAGATGACCGCCCTCAGCGGCAGCGCGGTTCTGGTCGGTGGCAATCGTTATGAACTGCGTGCGCCGTTTGCCGGCGTGGTGGTGGAAAAACACCTCGGCGTCGGCGAGGTGGTCAGCGAGACCAGCAACGCCTTCACGCTCTCGGACTTGTCCCAGGTGTGGGTCACCTTTGGTGTGTTTCCCAAGGATTTGAACAAGGTCCGGGTCGGCAAACCAGTGAAGGTCATCTCCACGGAAATGGGCACTGAAGTGCAGGGCACCGTGGCCTACGTGGGCAATTTGCTCGGCGAGCAGACGCGTACCGCCACCGTGCGCGTGAGCGTGCCCAACCCCGACGACGCCTGGCGCCCGGGCCTGTTTGTGACGGTGCAATTGGCCACCGATACCTACCAGGCCAAGGTCACCGTGCCGCAAACCGCAATCCAGACTGTTGAGGACAAACCCTCGGTGTTCGTGCGCACTGCAGAGGGCTTTATCACCCGCCACCTCGAACTCGGTGTGAGCGAAAACGGCTACGTCGAAGTGCGCCAGGGCCTTGAGGCCGGAGCGCAGGTAGCCACCGTCGGCAGCTTCATCCTCAAGTCCGAACTGGGTAAAGGCTCGGCCGAGCACGCCCATTGATCCTGCGAGTGATTCCCCATGTTTGAGCGCCTTATCCAATTCGCTATCGAGCAGCGCATCATCGTGCTGCTGGCGGTGCTGTTGATGGCCGGTGTCGGCATCGCCAGCTATCAAAAGTTGCCTATCGACGCGGTGCCCGACATCACCAACGTGCAGGTGCAGATCAACTCGGCGGCGGCCGGTTTTTCACCGCTGGAAACCGAGCAACGCATTACCTTTCCGATTGAAACCGCCATGGCCGGGCTACCGGGTTTGCAACAGACGCGTTCGCTGTCGCGTTCGGGGTTGTCCCAGGTGACGGTGATTTTCAAAGACGGCACCGACCTGTTCTTCGCCCGCCAATTGGTCAACGAGCGCCTGCAAGTGGCACGCGGGCAATTGCCGTTGGGCATCGAAACCGCGATGGGGCCGATCTCCACCGGCCTTGGGGAGATTTTCCTGTGGACCGTCGAGGCCGAAGACGGCGCGCGCAAGGACGACGGCACGCCCTACACGCCGACCGACCTGCGCGTGATCCAGGACTGGATCATCAAGCCGCAACTGCGCAATGTGCCGGGCGTGGCCGAGATCAACACCATCGGTGGTTTCGCCAAGGAATACCAGATAGCCCCGGACCCCAAGCGCCTGGCGGCCTACAACCTGACCTTGGGCGATCTGGTCACGGCGCTGGAGCGCAACAATGCCAACGTCGGCGCCGGTTATATCGAGCGCAGCGGCGAACAATTGCTGATCCGCGCGCCGGGGCAGGTGGCGTCCATTGATGATATTGCCAATATCGTGATCACCAGCTCGGACGGCACGCCGATCCGCGTGCGCAATGTGGCGCAGGTGGAAATCGGCCGTGAGTTGCGTACGGGCGCGGCCACCGAAAACGGGCGTGAAGTGGTGCTCGGCACGGTGTTCATGTTGATCGGTGAAAACAGCCGTACCGTGTCCCAGGCGGTGGCGAAAAAACTCGCAGAGATCAACCGCTCGCTGCCCGCCGGTGTGGTCGCCGTGACGGTCTACGACCGTACCAACCTGGTGGAAAAAGCCATCGCCACGGTGAAGAAAAACCTCTTCGAAGGCGCGCTGCTGGTAGTCGCCGTACTGTTCCTGTTCCTGGGCAATATCCGTGCGGCGCTGATCACGGCGATGGTGATCCCGTTGGCGATGTTGTTCACCTTTACCGGGATGTTTACCAACAAAGTCAGCGCCAACCTGATGAGCCTCGGCGCGTTGGACTTCGGCATTATCGTCGACGGCGCAGTGGTGATCGTCGAAAACGCGATCCGTCGCCTGGCCCATGCGCAGCAGCGACATGGGCGGTTATTAACGCGTAGCGAGCGCTTGCACGAAGTGTTCGCAGCGGCCAAGGAAGCACGGCGGGCACTGATCTTCGGGCAACTGATCATCATGGTGGTTTACCTGCCGATCTTCGCCCTTACTGGCGTGGCCGGGAAGATGTTCCATCCCATGGCCTTCACCGTAGTGATCGCGCTGCTGGGTGCGATGATTCTGTCGGTGACGTTCGTACCCGCCGCGATTGCGCTGTTTGTGACCGGCAAGGTCAAGGAAGAAGAAAACCTGGTGATGCGCACTGCACGTCGGGTCTATGCGCCGGTACTGGATTGGGTGATGACGCGCCGTTCATTAGTGTTCGGTTTGGCGGTACTGACCATCGTCGCCTCGGGCGCGGTGGCCAGTCGCATGGGCAGTGAGTTTATCCCCAGCCTCAGTGAAGGCGACTTCGCCCAGCAGGCTTTGCGCGTACCCGGCACCAGCCTGACGCAATCGGTGCAGATGCAGCAGCAGCTGGAAAAAATACTGATCGCCCAAGTACCGGAAATCGAGCGGGTGTTTGCGCGCACCGGCACGGCGGAAATCGCCTCCGACCCGATGCCGCCGAACATTTCAGACAGCTATGTGATGCTTAAACCGAAGGATCAATGGCCGGATCCGAACAAGTCTCGCGAGGCGCTGATTGCCGACATCCAGCGCGCCAGTGCGATTGTGCCGGGCAGTGCGTATGAACTGTCGCAACCGATCCAGCTGCGGTTCAACGAGCTGATTTCCGGGGTGCGCAGTGATGTGGCGGTGAAGGTGTTTGGCGATGACATGGCGGTGCTCAACAAGACCGCCGGGGAAATCGCCGAGACCCTGCAAAAGCTTGATGGCGCTTCGGAGGTGAAGGTAGAGCAGACCTCCGGCCTGCCGGTGCTGACGATCAATATCGACCGTGACAAAGCCGCACGTTTTGGCCTGAATGTGGGCGATGTGCAGGACACCATTGCTGTGGCCGTCGGTGGGCGCCAGGCCGGTACGTTGTACGAAGGCGACCGGCGTTTTGACATGGTGGTGCGGTTGTCCGACGCGTTGCGCACCGATATCGAAGGCTTGTCGCGGTTGTTGATCCCGGTGCCGGCGTTGGCCGGCAATGCGGCGGGGCAGTTGGGCTTTATTGCCTTGTCCCAGGTGGCGAGTCTGGACCTGGTGCTCGGCCCGAACCAGATCAGCCGCGAGAACGGCAAGCGTCTAGTGATCGTCAGCGCAAACGTGCGCGGGCGTGATATCGGCTCGTTTGTCGAAGAGGCCGAGACGGCCATCAGCACCCAGGTGAAGGTGCCCGCCGGTTATTGGACCACCTGGGGTGGCCAGTTCGAACAGTTGAAGGAAGCCTCCGAGCGTTTGCGCATCGTAGTGCCGGTGGCGTTGCTGCTGGTGTTCGGGTTGCTGTTTATGATGTTCAATAACCTCAAGGATGGCTTGCTGGTGTTTACCGGGATTCCGTTCGCGTTGACCGGTGGCATCATGGCGCTGTGGCTGCGCGATATTCCGCTATCAATCTCGGCGGGCGTGGGCTTTATCGCGTTGTCCGGTGTGGCGGTGCTGAACGGCCTGGTGATGATTGCCTTCATCCGCAACCTGCGTGAAGAAGGGCGCTCGTTAGCGTTGGCGGTCAACGAAGGCGCGCTGACACGCTTGCGCCCGGTGTTGATGACGGCGCTGGTGGCGTCACTTGGGTTTATCCCCATGGCGCTCGCCACCGGCACCGGCGCCGAAGTGCAGCGGCCGCTGGCGACGGTGGTGATCGGCGGGATTATTTCTTCTACGTTGCTGACCTTGCTGGTGCTGCCGGCGCTGTACCAGTGGGCGCATCGCAAGGAAGAATGACGCGTGTGAGCTGAGCGGGCTTGATACTGAAATGATCAAAGCTTCCACAAGGGATCGGCTTTGTTGGTTAGATCTCAGTTCGCAGGGCTATCGCGGCATGCGCAAATACCACCAGCGAAGCAATTCAAATGTGGGAGCTGTCGAGCCCCGGCGAGGCTGCGAAGACGGCGGCACAGGCGATATATAAGGTGCCTGACCCACCGCTTTCGCAGCCTCGCTAAAGCTCGACAGCTCCCCAGGGGATCGGCTTTGTTGCTTGGGTCTCGGTGCGCAGGGCCATCGAGTCGAACGCAGATTTTGCCAGCGACAAAGCTCAAATGTGGGAGCTGTCGAGCCCCGGCGAGGCTGCGAAGACGGCGGCACAGGCGATATATAAGTTGCCTGACCCACCGCTTTCGCAGCCTCGCTAAAGCTCGACAGCTCCCACAGGGGATCGGCTTTGTTGCTTGGGTCTCGGTCAGCAGGGCCATCGCGTCGAACGCAGATTTTGCCAGCGACAAAGCTCAAATGTGGGAGCTGTCGAGCCCCAGCGAGACTGCGAAGACGGCGGCACAGGCGATATATAAGTTGCCTGACCCACCGCTTTCGCAGCCTCGCTAAAGCTCGACAGCTCCCACATCGAATTGCTTGGGTTTGAAGTTCGCATTCCCTATTCAGGCAGTACCCGAGGAAACACCAGGCGAAACAAGGTAAAGCCACCGGGCAGGCTGCGCACGTCAGCCTGCCCCTGGTGCAGGGTCATGATGGATTGCACGATGGCCAGGCCCAAACCGGTGCCGCCTTCGGTGCGGGCGCGGCTGCTGTCGACGCGGTAGAAACGTTCGAACAGGTGCGGCAGGTGCTGCGCTTCGATCCCGGGGCCGGGGTTGCTCACCGACAGCGCAACCTGATTGCCATAGGCCTCCACCAGCAGCGAAATATGTGAGTTTGCCGGGCTGTGGCGGATGGCGTTGGACAGCAGGTTGGACAGCGCACGTTGAATCATCAGGCGATCGCCCTGCACCTGGGCATCGCCGCTGAGGGTCAGGGTCAGTTGTTTGTCTTCGGCACTCAGGGCAAACAAATCCATCACGCGATGGGCTTCGTCCGCCAGCGATACTTGGGTAAATGAACCCCGCGCTGCAGGATGGCTGACCTGAGCCAGGAACAGCATGTCGGAGACGATGCGCGCCAGGCGCTCGAGCTCTTCGGTGTTGGATTCCAGCACCGCCTTGTACTCCTCCGGTGGCCGCTGGCGGGACAGCGTCACCTGGGCCTTGCCCATCAGGTTGGTCAGTGGCGCGCGCATTTCGTGGGCAAGGTCATCGGAAAACTGCGACAACTGTTGCACGCCCGCGTCCAGACGGTCGAGCATCACGTTAAAGCCATGGGCCAATTCGCCCAGCTCATGGGGCAGGTTGTGGACGGATAAACGGTGAGTCAGGTCCTGGGTGGTGACTTTGGCCGCCACATGGCTGAACTGCTTCAACGGCGCGAGCCCGCGTTGTACCAACCACCAGGCGCCCATGCCGATCAGGATCAGCAGCATCGGCAGGGCAATCAAAGTGGCGCGCAGGTAGGCACTGAGCAACGCCTGGTCGTCCATGCGATCCAGCGACAGCAGCACGCGCACCCTTTCGCCATTGGCCAGGCGCATCAGGCTGGAGGCGCTGAGCACCTGGTTGCCATTGCTGTCGGCCCAATTGAGGTAGCCGAGGGTTTCCTTGGGGGTGAAGTCCGTGAGCAAAGGCTCCTGGGGCTTGGCGCCAATGCTCAGCAGTACGCTTTCATCCGGCGCGGTGCCGACGATGGTCAGGTAGAAATTGTCGTGGCCGATCACCAGGTCCATCAAAGAGTGCGGGCGCGCGCGGATGCGGTTGGCATCCAAGCCTTGGGCCACACTGTGCTGGATTTGCTCCATCTTGCTTTCCAGGTTCTTGCGCGCGAGCTTTTCCAACTCGTGGGTCAGGGCCACGTAAGCCAGGGTCGCCAGCAACAGCACCAGGCCGGCGCCCATCAGGCTGACCGTCAAGCCGAGGCGCATCGACAAACTGCCGGTTCTCATCCGCGTGCCTCCAGCACATAACCCACGCCGCGAATGGTGTGGATCAGCTTGACCTCGCTCTGGTCGTCGACCTTGGCCCGCAGGCGGCTGATGGAGACTTCCACCACATTGGTGTCGCAGTCGAAATTCATGTCCCACACCAGGGAAATAATCTGCGTGCGGGTCAGTACTTCGCCGGTCTGACGCATCAGCACCTGCAGCAGCGCGAACTCCTTGGTGGTCAGGTCGATACGCCGGGTGCCGCGATAGGCGCGATGGCGGCGCGGGTCCAGCTCCAGGTCCAATACGCGGAACACGTCCGGCTGCGGGATATGTTCGCTGCGCCGCAACAGGGTACGCACCCGCGCCAGCAGCTCGGGAAACTCGAAAGGTTTGACCAGGTAATCATCGGCGCCCATGTCCAGGCCTTTGATCTTGTCGGCCAGGCGGCCACGGGCAGTCAACATCATCACCCGTTGCGTGCCATTGCGGCGCAATTGCTCCAGCACTTCCCAGCCATCCTTGCCCGGCAGGTTGACGTCGAGAATGACCAACTCATAGGCGTGCTGCCCGGCCAGGTGCAGGCCGTCGATTCCATTGGACGCGCAGTCCACCACATAGCCGCTTTCATTCAGGCCCTGTTGCAGGTAGTCGGCGGTTTTTTGCTCGTCCTCAACCACAAGGATACGCATGGGGGTTTACCTTTTACTGAGGGAGAAGGGCTCCATTTCCTTATGGAATCAGGTGTTTTGGGAGTAGGAAAAGTCTGAACTGTGAAGTCGCTTCAGGGTCAACTGCGACCATTGGTCGCTGCTGAATCTGCCCGCAAAAAAAAACGCCCCGAGGGGCGTTAAAAATTCATCTCTTTTCCAAAGGAGCTACAAAAAAGCTTCTAGAGACGAATGTTGCTCGGTGCAGATAAGTTGATGCGAGTATAGAAAGTTCAACTTAACGAGAAGCTGAGCTCAATATTACAGTTTTGATAACTGGCTATTTGTGAACAGATGTTAGTTAACGGCAAGCGAATGTAAGGGCTCACAGCGCAACCAGTGGATACTCGGCAATCAAGCGAACTTCCTCCAGGTCTGACTCGAATGCACTGGAGCGCACAGTGGCTTGGCGTAAACGCAAGGACAAATCCTTGAGGCTACCACTTTGCACCACGTATTTGGCCTCGATATCCCGTTCCCAACGGCGTTGATCGGTCAGCGGGTTACCGGCGGCGTCGCGGCGCATGTACACCGCATTGGCATTGCTGTAGTCGGCGCCGGTGCCTTTGGCGTAGCGGGTCATGAATGACAGGCCGGGAATGCCGAAGGCCTGCATGTCCAGGTCGTAGCGGGCCATCCATGAGCGCTCCTTGGGCGAGTTGAAATCGCTGTACTGGATCGAGTTGTTGAGGAAGATCGAGTCCGACTGGCGAAGGTAATCAAAGTCGTCATTGCCGTTGTTGCGCTGGTGCGAGAGGGCCAGGCTGTGGGCGCCGACCTTGACCCCAAGCCTGGCACTCCAGATGTTGTTATTGAATTCACCCAGCAGTTTTTTGCCTTCGTCCACGGCCTTGTAATAGTTGACGTCGCCGAACAAGGACACGTCGTCGCTCAGCGGGTAACTGGCGTTGGTGCCGACGTAGTACTGGTCCCAGGCGTCTTTCAGACGGCTGCTGTACAGGCTGACGCTCAGGTGTTTGTTGACGCTGTAGTCACCACCGAAATAGCCGATCCAGGGTGAATCGACCTTGCCTGCATAGAAGGTTGCAAAGCCTTTGTTCATGCCGCTTTCACTCGGCTGGCTCATGCCGCTCAGGCGTCCGCCTTGCAGGCTCAAGCCCTCAAGGCTGGTGTTCTGCGCGGTGACGCCGCGAAAGCTTTGCGGCAACAGGCGCGAATCGCCAGCGGCCACCACCGGTGTGGCGGGAAACACGTCGCCAGCCTTTATCACCGTATCCAGCACCCGCAGTTTCGCCGCGCCGCCGAATTTGCTGTAGCCACTTTCGGGGTGGTTGTCGCTGTCTACCGGCAGCACGCCGAACGAACCCTTGCCGCCGCTGCGACCGGTGCCCGAGTCGAGCTGGAGGCCGTACATGACAAAGGCATCCAGGCCGAATCCAACCGTGCCTTGGGTAAACCCGGACTCGAATTTGCCGATCAAGCCCTGCGCCAAGGCTTCGGAGTAGCCGTTGCCGGTAGGGCTGGACTGGCCCTTGCGGTCATCGCGGTTGAAGTAAAACGTGCGCGCCAGCACGTTGACGCGGCTGCCTTCGATAAAACCTTCGGGCTTGTCCTCTACGGCCGCGGCCGCCAGGGGCAGCGCGGCCAGCAAGGAAAAGGGAAGGATGAAGTAAGTAATGTGCATGTTTCGCTCCTGGGTAGTGGCAGTTTTCAGCTTCTTATAGAGGCGGGCATTCTTATTGATCTGGCCCGGGCTGATAGTTGCAAACCGTGGATAACGAACTCATGGCGTGAACATTACAATTCTGGAAGCTTACAACACATAACAAATAAGTAACGTTTTGGTGAACATTGCGTCAGGGTTGTTCGATTAATCTCGTCACTGAACTTTTCAGACGAGGAACTAATGATGAAAGCTTATAAAGTTACCCTGGGTGTCTTGGTCGCGGTCATGTCTTTTGGTGCGTTGGCCGAAGGCGGCGGGGACCGCACCTTTGCCCTGATGATGGAGCGCAATGAAAAAGCCATGGCCGCTTATGCCGAAAAGAAAGGCAAGCCCGCGCCCGAGGTGCAGGCCTACCGCTATGGCATGAAGCTGGACATTGAGAAGGTGGTGAACGTGACGCCGCCGATCCGCTCTTGCGAAGCGGTGCCTTCACGCATGACCTATGAAGACTCCACCGGCAAGCTCAATACCCTTGAATATCAAGTGATGGGCGTGTGTCGAAACAACGGCGGTTAATGGATCCAAAAAAACAGTTGGCTGCGGCGAAAAAAGCGCTTCAGAAAACGCCGGCAGCGCCGATGCAGGTCAGATCCACCTCCCTAAATGCCCATCGGTGCCCCATGTTCAATACCCGCCTGAAGCAAGAGCTGACTGCTCTTCGCGAAGAATTGTCGAGCTTGCAACAGGTCAAGGAGAGCCTGGAAAGTGAAATGCTGTGCCTGACGCTGGATGCCGACGGCCGGGTGGAGTGGGCCAATGCCAACTTCCTGCAGGAACTGGCTTACCAAGCCAGCAACATCGTGGGGCGTCACATTGACGAGCTGGTGCCTGCGCATGTGCGCCAGGACGAATTCCAGCTGCGCTTTAAAAATGCCCTGGTGCGCGGCGAACACTTCGCCGGCACCGTGCGCCTGATGCGTGGCAACGGCAAGGAAGCGTGGCTGCGCTCGATCGTGCAGCCGGTGCGCAACTCGCAGGGGCACATCAAGCATTTTTCGATTTACTCAAGCGACCTCACCCGTACCATCGAAGCTTCGCGCGAGCATGAAAACCTGATTACCGCGCTGGTGCGTTCCACGGCAGTGATCGAATTCGACCTCGACGGGCATGTACTCACGGCCAATGATCGCTTTCTCGGTGGCATGGGCTACAGCCTGGCGCAGATCCAGGGCAAGCATCACCGCATGTTCTGCGAACCGCAGGAGTACAACAGCAGCGAATACCAACAGTTCTGGAAGCGCCTGAACGCCGGTGAATTTGTTGCGGCACGCTTCAAGCGGGTCGATAGCCATGGCCGCACGGTTTGGCTGGAGGCCACGTACAACCCGGTGCTGGACGCCAATGACCGCCTGTACAAAGTGGTCAAGTTCGCCACGGTGATTACCGATCAGGTCAATCAGGAACAAGCTGTGGCCGAGGCTGCCAACATTGCCTATAGCACCTCGCTGCAAACCGACAACAGCGCCCAGCGCGGCACCACCGTGGTGACCCAGGCGGTGGATGTGATGCGTGACCTGGCCAAGCATATGCAACAGGCCGGTGATGGCATCGAGGCGCTGAATGCCCAGTCCCAAGTGATCGGCACCATCGTCAAGACCATCAGCGGCATCGCCGAACAGACCAACCTGCTGGCGCTCAACGCAGCCATTGAAGCGGCGCGTGCCGGTGAGCAGGGCCGTGGTTTTGCGGTGGTGGCCGATGAGGTGCGTCAGTTGGCCTCGCGTACCAGCAAGGCAACGGAAGAGATTGTCGGCGTAGTCCGCCAGAACCAGGACATGGCCCGCGATGCGGTAACCTTGATGAACGACGGCCGCCTGCAGGCCGAGCAAGGCTTGGCCCTGGCGGCCGAGGCGGGCACGGTGATCGTGGAGATTCAGGACGGCGCGCAAAAAGTCGTCAGCGCGGTCGGGCAGTTCGCCAATCAGCTGTCGAGCTGACCCGCAGGGCTTGTGCTTGAGGTATCGTAGGTTTTTTCTTGCTTGAAGAGCCGACCCTCCATGAGCCCGACCCACCGTCGCCCCGTTCCGCTGTCCAAGGCCTACCGCTTGCTCAACCACGGCCCGACCGTGCTGGTGAGTGCCGCCCACGACGGCAAACGCAATATCATGGCTGCTGCCTGGGCCATGCCATTGGATTTCGAACCGCCGAAGGTCGCCGTGGTGTTGGACAAGTCCACCTGGACCCGCCAACTGCTGGAAGGCGCCGGCACCTTTGTGTTGCAAGTACCCTGTGTGGCACAGGCCGATCTGGTGCAGACGGTCGGCAATACCACCGGTTCGGAAACGGACAAGTTCGCCGCCTACGGCCTGCACACCTTCAGTGGCGAGCACACCCTGGCGCCGCTGCTGGAAGGCTGCGTGGCCTGGCTGGAGTGCCGCTTGCTGCCCGAGCCACACAACCAACAGACCTACGATCTGTTCCTCGGCGAAGTGGTCGCCGCCTATGCCGACGAGCGTGTGTTCAGCGAGGGGCATTGGCACTTCGAAGGGCATGACGCATTGCGCACCTTGCACCATATCGCCGGCGGGAATTTCCTCAGCATCGGTGCGCCGGTTGTAGGGCGCCAGCTGTAAGCCTTACCAGCGCGCGTTTGCCAAGGCGTCGGCAAACGCCATGAGCTTCGGCGAGTATTGCCGGGAAGGCGGGTAGACCAACGAGATCGCCCGACTGCGCCCGGCAAACGCTTGCAGTATGGGCACCAGCCGCCCGGCAGCGAGGTCATCGCGCACGGCAAAATCCATCACTTGGGCGATGCCGAAGCCGCCCAGCGCGGCGTCCACCATCGCGTCACCGATATCGAAGATCAACCGCCCTTCGACGGCTACGTCCTGCACCTTGCCGTCGCGCATGAATTGCCAATCGACCAGGCGGCCGTTGCGCAGATTGCGTACGGTAATGCTGTTGTGATCCTTAAGATCCTCAATGCTGTGCGGGGTGCCGAAACGCGCAAGGTAACTGGGCGCGGCAACGGTGACCCAGCGCAACGGCGGCAGGGCGCGGGCGATCAGGCGCTGGTCCTGGATTTCGCCGGTGCGCAACAATGCATCAAAACCTTCGTCGACAATATCCACCAGGCGGTCGGTCATCACCGCTTCAATGCGCAGCTCGGGGTAAAGCAAGGTCAGCTCGCCAATCACCGGCATCACCACTTTGCGTCCGAACAGCGACGGTGTGCTGATCTTCAACAGGCCGGATGGACTGCTGCGCCGGTCGAGCATTAACTTTTCGGTTTCGGCCAACTCCGCCAGTAACGGCGCGCAGCGTTCGTACAACATTTGCCCGTCGGGTGTGAGGCTGACGCTGCGGGTGTTGCGTTGCAGCAGGCGCACGCCCAGCTCGCTTTCCAGCCGCGAGATGGCGCGCGACAGCCCGGATTGGGTGAGCCCCAGGTCACCCGCAGCACGCGTGAAGCTGCGAGTTTCGGCCACACGGGCCAGCAGGCGAACAGCGTTCAGATCCATGATTAAAGTCATTACTGAAAGGTTGATAGCGCTATTTATCATCTGTTACGCATAAAAGACACTGGCGGCCTCTTATTTTG
This sequence comes from Pseudomonas onubensis, assembly GCF_965653655.1. Taxonomy (NCBI): domain Bacteria; kingdom Pseudomonadati; phylum Pseudomonadota; class Gammaproteobacteria; order Pseudomonadales; family Pseudomonadaceae; genus Pseudomonas; species Pseudomonas onubensis. The sequence continues at coordinate 37,705 of NZ_CBFHAZ010000002.1, forward strand.
GACAGGACGCTGTGATGTCTCCCTCTCGACCCTCTGGCTGGATGTTGGTGCTGCTGGCCACTGCGCAACTGATCATCGCCCTGGATGCCACCATCGTGTTCGTGGCCTTGCCACAGATCGGCGCTCACCTGGATTTTTCCGCTCAGCAATTGCAGTGGGTGGTCAGCGCCTACAGTGTGGCGTTTGGCGGTTTCCTGTTGCTGGGTGGCCGGGCTACGGATCTGCTTGGCAAGCGCCGCTTGTATCGAACTGGACAGGCCCTGTATGCGTTGGCGTCGCTGGCGGCGGTGCTGGGTGGCAGCGCGGTTTTGCTGGTGCTGGCGCGTGCGGTGCAAGGCGTGGGCGGGGCGTTGTTGTTCCCGGCCACATTGGCGCTGATCAATACCCACTATGCCGAAGGCCCGTCGCGCAACCGCGCGTTTGCGGTGTGGAGCGCGGCGTCGGCAGCGGGGTTGGCCCTCGGCGCGTTGTTGGGTGGCGTGCTGACCCAGGCGTGGGGCTGGGAAGCGGTGTTTCTGGTGAATGTGCCGCTGGCCAGCGGCTGTGCGTGGGCGGCGCGCTACTGGATCCCGGCCGATGGTGAGCGTGTGCGTGGGCGCAAGTTTGATATCGGTGGCGCGCTGACCGTGACCGTTGGTGGCACCTTGCTGGTGTTCGCGCTGGTGCAAGGCCCGGAATGGGGCTGGGCCGCCCCTTCGACGTTGAGTTGCATCGCCTTGGCCGTGGCGCTGCTCGGGTTGTTCGCCTGGATCGAACAGCGTGGCCGCGACCCGCTGATGCCGCTGCGGCTGTTTGCCTATCGTGAACTGCGCATGGCCATGGTGCTAACGGCGGTGTTCATGAGCAGCTTCGGCGTGCAGTACTACTTCCTGGCGCTGTATTACCAGCAGGTTTACGGCTACAGCGTGTTGCAGGCCGGGTTGGCGTTTTTGCCGGCGACCCTGGTGTGTACGTTCGGCATCTGGCTGGCGGAGCGATCGTTGGCAAGGCTGGGGTTGCGCAACACCCTGGTCACCGGGCAACTGGCGGGTGCGGTGGGCATTGCACTGGTGTGCTGGGCGCTGCCGACGGGCGTAGGGTTCTGGTCGTTGTTGCCGGGGATTTTTATCTTGAGCATCGGCCAAGGTATGACCTGGACGGCGATGTGGGTGGCGGCGGGCTTGGGTATCAGGCCAGGCGAGCAAGGTGTGGCGGCGGGTATGGCCTCTACCAGCCAGCAGATTGGCGGGGCGTTGGGGCTGGCGGTGCTGGTGTCGGTTGCCAATAGCGGTGGGATCGAGCTGGCGTTGTGGTGGAGTGCGGCGATTGCCCTGGTGGGCGGCGTGTTGGCGCTGCGCCTCAAAGCGCCCGCGCCGAGCGCTATATTTAAAACAACCTGAATCAAATGTGGGAGCGGGCTTGCTCGCGAAAGCGGAGTGTCAGTCGACTAATAATTGGCTGACCCACCGCATTCGCGAGCAAGCCCGCTCCCACATTTACTGTATTTCAAGTCAGAGGATCAGCGCCCGAGCATCTTCACCCACCGCGACGGCGGCATGCCGTAGGTGCTGCGAAATTGCCGGGTCATATGGCTCTGGTCGGTAAAGCCTGCGGTCAGCGCCGCGTCCACCAGCGATTGGCCTTGCGCCAGCAAGCTGCGCACCAAATCCAGCCGGCGCATGGTCAGGTAGCGGTAGGGGCTGGTGCCGAACAACAAACGAAAATCCCGCGACAGCGCCCAGCGATCGCGACCGCAGTGGTCGGCCATTTCATCCAGGGTGATGCTGCGGCCCAGGGCGCTGTGGATAAACTCGCGAGCGCGCTCGGCAGCCACATAATCGAACGACTTGCGGCTGATGATTGCGCCCGACGCCGCGTTCAGCGCGTGTGCCAGGTCGAACAGGGCGTCCTGTTCCTGCATCGGGTCAACCGGGCAGTCGAGGTTTTGCAGCAACACTTCGCTGGCGCGGAAAAGGCGTGGGTCAGTCGACAAGCCGTTGTGGATAAACGGTAAAGGCCGACCGCCGAGGATCTGTTGGATCAGCGCCGGCTCCACATAAATCATCCGGTACTTGAAACCCTCCACACTGCTTGCGCGGCCGTCATGGGATTCATCGGGGTGAATCACCATGGTCCGGCCCGGCAGGCTATGGGTCATGCAGCCGCGGTAGTGATAGCTCTGCACGCCAAACAAGGTGCGGCCGATGGCGTAGGTGTCATGGCGATGCGGGTCGAACGCAAAGCCGGCGAAGTACGCCTCGATACGGTCCAGGCCGCTGGCGTGGGGGGCGCGGTGCAGCCAGTCGAGGGTGGAAGTGGGTTGGCCCATGATGACTTGTCACATGTAGAGGTGGAAACACGTTAACCGAGTCTGCAGCGGTTGTCTGCCGGGGTCTTGTACGATTGTGCAAGCGTGGGGCGAGGCCTATGATCCGGGTTCGTGTACTGCGCTGACGGAGCTGCCCCATGGATTTTTTCAACCCCGCCTATGTGGCACCGTTAGTCTCGCTGGCGCTGCTGTGGACGGTCGCTGTGGTGACGCCCGGGCCAAACTTTTTCAACACCGCGCAGTTGGCTGCCAGTTGCTCCAGGCGCCATGGTGTTATGGCCTCGGCGGGCGTGGCCAGCGGCACGATTATTTGGGGCTTGGCAGGGGGTTTGGGCATCAAGTCGCTGTTTACTGCCGCGCCCATGCTCTACCTGGCGTTCAAGATCATCGGCGGTTGTTACCTGATTTACCTTGGGCTCAAGTTGTTCAAGCGCTCGGCTCCGTCTGTGGGCCAGGCCGTGCTGCCCGACGAACCGCAGCGCTCATTGTTTTCCGCCTGGCGCTTCGGGTTGTTGGGCAACTTGTCCAACCCCAAGGCCGCGCTGTTCGTCGCCACGGCGTTTGCCTCGACCATGCCGCCGTCTCCTTCGCCCGCCTTGTTGACCCTGGCGGTCATCACCATGGCGACCTTGTCGTTCAGTTGGTATTCCAGCGTTGCCCTGGTGTTTTCCAGCGAACGCATGGCCAACCTTTACGCGCGTTCACGCAGATGGCTCGACCGCTTTGCCGGCGGTTGCTACCTGCTGTTCGGCGCACATCTGGTAGCGAATCGCTGACCGCTCATGGTAAGAAGCCTTACTTTCAACAGTGAGGCCGGGTCATGAGCAAGGTGCGGGTAGGTATTATTTTTGGTGGCCGTTCGGCTGAGCACGAAGTTTCGTTGCAGTCGGCGCGCAATATCGTCGATGCGCTGGACCGTTCGCGCTTTGAGCCCATCTTGATCGGCATCGACAAGGCCGGCCACTGGCACCTCAACGACTCGTCGAACTTTCTGATCAACCAGGAAAACCCGGCGCTCATCGCTCTCAACCACTCCAACCGTGAACTGGCGGTAGTGCCGGGCAAGGCCAACCAGCAAGTGGTGGAAACCTCCGGTCAGGGCCTGCTGGAACACATCGATGTGATCTTCCCCATCGTCCACGGCACCCTCGGCGAAGACGGTTGCCTGCAAGGCCTGCTGCGCATGGCCGACCTGCCTTTCGTCGGCTCCGACGTGCTGGGTTCGGCGGTCTGCATGGACAAAGATGTCAGCAAGCGTCTGCTACGCGATGCCGGTATTGCTGTCACACCGTTTATCACCCTGACCCGACGCAATGCAGCGGGTACTGCGTTCGAAACGGCTGTGAATAAGCTTGGCCTGCCAATGTTCATCAAGCCCGCCAACCAGGGATCTTCGGTGGGTGTGAGTAAGGTTGGCAACGAAGCCGAGTACCACGCCGCCGTAGCACTGGCCATGGGCTTCGATGAAAAAGTGCTGGTGGAATCTGCGGTCCAAGGTCGTGAAATCGAATGCGCCGTATTGGGCAACGACAACCCCATCGCCAGTGGCTGTGGCGAGATTGTGGTGAGCAACGGCTTCTATTCCTACGACAGCAAATACATCGACGGGCAGGCGGCCCAAGTGGTGGTGCCGGCCGATATCAGCGTCGAAGCCAGCGAGCGCATTCGCCACCTCGCCATCGAAGCGTTTGAGGTATTGGGCTGCGCAGGTTTGGCGCGGGTTGATGTGTTTCTCACCGATGACGGTGAGGTGCTGATCAACGAGATCAACTCATTGCCAGGCTTCACACGTATCAGCATGTACCCGAAGCTGTGGCAGGCGGCGGGGGTGAGTTACAGCGAGCTGGTAAGCCGGCTGATCGAGCTGGCGCTGGAGCGGCATGCCGGGCGTAAGGGGCTTAAGATCAGCCGATGAAATGACTCGAGTAAAATGTGGCCTCTGTGGCGAGGGAGCTTGCTCCCGTTGGGGCGCGAAGCGGCCCCAAAACCAGACAGCACGGTTCTACCCTGAAATAACGTAGTGGCTAAATTGGGGCTGCTGCGCAGCCCAACGCGGGGCAAGCCCGCTCGCCACAAAAGCACCCTTGGCACTGATCAGGGGTTGCGAGCAATCCACGAATAGATCAACGTCTTCGCTTCTTCAGGGTGATGCGTGCGCCTGCGATAGCTGGCGAAGGTGGAGGAGGTGCAATACGTACACACTTCACTGACTTCGATCTGCTCAGGCTTAAGCCCTGCCGCTTGCAGCAACATCACTCCGTAGCCGCTCAAATCAAACCAGGCACTTCCCGTTTGCCTGGCATAGGGCGGGGCAATTTCGGGGGGCAGCAAAGACGCCGGTTGCAGCAAGCTCCACGGCGCCCGACCGTCACGCCACAGGTGGCCTTGGTCCGCCTGAAACTGCGCAATAAAGTCCTCGCTCACTTCATAGCAACACGCTTTGATTGACGGTCCGATTGCCACCTGCAACTGGTCCACGGCGATACCTTCGTCGGCAAATTGTTGCACGGCATTGGCGATAATCCCGCCTTGCAACCCCTTCCAACCGCCATGCACCGCTGCGACCATCGCACCGTCTTCAGCCGCGATAAGAATGGGCAGGCAATCGGCCGTGATCACCGCAATCGGTTGATGCACGCGCGTGAACACACCATCCGCCGCCACACTGTTGGTTGCCAGCTGCGCCTGCCATTCAATCACCGTCGCGCTGTGTACCTGCTTGCAGAAGAACACCGCGTCCGGGCGCGCAGAGTCATTGATCGAGCAAAAACCATGGTCGACGCCGGGGAGGGCGCCGAGATTATCAGCCTGTTGCACGGCATTCTCTCCGTTTGTAGAACATTCAGTCGCCGACCGCTTCGCCTTCACGCCGAGGATCGGCGCCGCCGCTCAGGGTGACCTTGCCTTGAGCATCGCGCGTGCGAACAATGGCCTGGATGCCGCTGGTCATATCGATTTCGCTCAACGCGTGGCCCTTGTCACGCAGCGCTTGTTTCAACGCTGGGCTGAACAGGCCGGCCTCCAGTTCGGTCGCGCCATTGCGGCTGCCGAAGTTGGGCAGGCTGATGGCGGCTTGCGGATCGAGGTTCCAGTCGAGCATGGCCACCAGGGATTTGCTCACGTACTCGATGATTTGCGAACCGCCCGGTGAACCCACCGTCGCCAGCAGCTCGCCGCTCTGGCGGTCGAACACCAGGGTCGGGGCCATGGCCGAGCGCGGGCGCTTGCCGGGTTCGACGCGGTTGGCCACGGGCTGGCCGTTTTCTTGCGGGATAAACGAAAAGTCGGTCATCTGGTTGTTGAGCAAAAAGCCCTGGACCATCACGTGTGAGCCGAACGCGGCCTCCACCGTGGTGGTCATCGAGACTGCGCCGCCCTGGTCATCCACCGCCACCACTTGCGAGGTGGAGATGCGCAGCGGCGAGCGGTCCGGCGCGTAGGCCACCTGGATGCCCGCAGGTGTGCCCGGCTTGGCAATGCCCATGCTGCGTTCGCCAATCAAGGTGGCGCGCTGTGCCAGGTAGTTGGGGGCGACAAGGCCGGCGACCGGTACCGGGGTGAAGTCCGAGTCGGCCACATACAGCGCACGGTCGGCAAACGCCAGGCGGCCCGCTTCGGCGATCAGGTGTACGGCTTCGGGCACAGGCTCAAGACCGGCAGGCGATGCACTCTTCACCGGTTGCATCGGCGCGATGGCCAGGCGCGGGTCGCGGGCCTCTACTGCCTGCAAGGTGCCGAGGATCTGCGCGACGGCTATACCGCCCGATGACGGCGGCGGCATGCCGCATACCCGGTATTGCTTGTAGTCGGTACACAACGGCGTGCGTTCCTTGGCGGTGTAGCCCTTAAGGTCAGCCTGCGAGAGGCTGCCCGCATTGCGATTGCCCTGGACCTTGCGCGCGATTTCATCGGCAATCGGCCCTTGGTACAGCGCGTCTGGCCCTTCCTTGGCGATGCGCTTGAACACAGCAGCCAGTGCCGGGTTTTTCAGCAGTGTACCGGTGGCTTTAGGCGAGCCATCGGCGTTCAGGAAGTAAGCCGCCATTTCCGGCGACTGGGGAATGTAGCGGTCGGCAGCAATCAGCGCGTGCAGGCGTGGGGAAATTGCGAAGCCTTGTTCCGACAGTCGAATCGCCGGTTCAAACAGCTTGGCCCATTGCAGGTGCCCGGTCTTTTGATGCGCGATCTGCAGTGCCCGCAAGACGCCCGGCGTGCCGACCGAACGCCCGCCAATCTGCGCTTCGGGGAACGCCATCGGCGAGCCGTCGGCCTTCAGGAACAGGCGCTCCGTCGCGCCGGCGGGTGCCGTTTCACGGCCGTCATAGGCGTGCACATTCTTGCCGTCCCACAGCATGATGAACGCACCTCCGCCGATGCCGGAAGACTGCGGCTCCACCAGGGTCAGCACAGCCTGCATCGCAATCGCCGCGTCAATCGCCGAACCGCCCTGGCGCAACATCTCGCGCCCGGCTTCGGCCGCCAGCGGGTTGGCGGCGGCGGCCATATGGCGTTCGGCGTGGCGGGTGGTGAGGTCGGTGCGGTAACCCGAGCCCAGTTCCGGTGCCGGAGGTTGTTCGTTGACGGGGGTGTGGCAGCCGGCCAGCGCGAGCGCTGCGGCAACCATCGACAGTTGACGGCGGGAAATCGAAAACACGCGCTGAACTCCGTTCATTTTGAGAATGATCTGTTGTCCTTGGGGCAGTCCTTTTTACAGGTAAATCGTGCCTTGCAGGTAGAGCGCTGCATGGCCCGAGATGATCACACGGTCACCTTTGAGTTCACACCGCAGTTGCCCACGGCGCTTGCCGCCCTGTTCGGCGCTCAAGTGTGACTTGCCCAGGCGCTCGGCCCAGAACGGTGCCAACGAGGTGTGCGCCGAGCCGGTGACCGGGTCTTCATTGACGCCCACGTTCGGGCCAAACCAACGGGAAATAAAATCAAAGCGCGTGCTTTTGGCCGTCACCGCTATTCCGCGTTTGGGCAGGCCCTTGAGGCGTGCAAAATCTGGCGTGAGTGCCGCGACCTGGGCTTCGTCATCAACCAGGACGATGTAGTCGTCAGTGGCATACACCTCGGCGTGTTCGAGCCCCAGCGCGCTCAACAGGCCGGCTGGCGGCTCGCAACGCTCGGGCTGTTTGGCCGGGAAGTCCATTGCCAGTTCGTCGCCATTGCGCGTCACGCGAAGCTCACCGCTGCGGGTAGCAAAGCGCAAGACTTCAGGGGCATTCGGCAGTTTATGAATCAACACCCAGGCGGCGGCCAACGTTGCATGGCCACACAGGTCCACTTCGACTTCGGGGGTGAGCCAGCGCAGCTCATACACATCGCCCCGGGGCACGAAAAATGCGGTTTCCGACAGATTGTTTTCAGCGGCGATGTGGTGCAGTTGCTCTGTGGGCAGCCACTCGGTCAGCGGGCAGACAGCCGCCGGGTTACCACCGAAGACCTGTTGGCTGAACGCGTCGACTTGATAGATATCCAGTTTCATCACAGGTGCTCCATGTAGGGAGGCAGGACACTAGCAGCGGGTTACCTGGAGCGTCAAAGTACAGATCCTCAGTTTTTTTGTGCGCATGTGTCCTGGTCAGCCCAGGCGCAACACCATCGCCCCGACGGCAATAATGCCGGCGGCAATGATGCGAGCCCGCGTGAGATGTTCTTTGAGCACCCAGGCCGACATCACTACGCCGAACAGGATCGAGGTCTCACGCAAGGCCGAAACCGTCGCGATGGGCGCTTGTGTCATCGCCCACAGCGCCAGGCCGTATGACGCCACAGTGCCTGCGCCGCCGACGGCGCCGAGCCGCCAGTTGCGGGCGACGTAGCGACAGAACGCTGCACGCCGGGCAGCTAAAGCCCACGCGGCCAGCGGGATGCCGGTGAGCAAAAATATCCACAGCGTGTAAGCCGCTGGTGCGCCTGACTTGCGCACGCCCAAGCCATCGATCAGCGTATAGCCGGCTATCACCAAGGCGTTTATCAGCGCCAGCACCAGCCCTTTGTTATGCCCGGCCGAGGGCGCTGCGGCCATGCTCAAGATACCCAGGCAGATCATGCCAATGCCAAGCCAGGCAAACGCCGACAGCGGCTCGTGCAACAACAGCACACTCACCAATGCCACCAGCAGCGGCGCCGTGCCGCGCATGATCGGATAGGTCTGGCTCATGTCGGCAATGCGGTAGGTCGAGGCCACCAGCACGAAATACAGCACCTGCAACACCACCGATGCGCCGATGAAGGGCCAGCTCTCTCTGGCCGGTAGCGCCAGAAACGGGATGGCCGCCAGCGCAAGCAATGACGCGGCGGATGCGATCATACAGGTGGTCAGCAGCTTGTCGACGCCGCCTTTGACCACCGCATTCCAGGTGGCGTGAAGGGCGGCGCCCAGCATGATGATTGCGAAAACGCTGAGGCTCATGGATGACACTCAAAGCAGCATTTTGGGGTGTTGATCGCAGAGAGTATGCCCGAGCACTTTTCTGCAGGCATAAAAAAACGGCCTACCTTTCGGTAAGCCGTTTTTAGTACTTGGTGGCTACGCAGGGACTTGAACCCCGGACCCCAGCATTATGAATGCTATGCTCTAACCAACTGAGCTACGTAGCCAAGTGGCGCGCATTATTCGCGTAGAACGCATATGCGTCAAGCGTTTATTTCAAAATTTTATCTACGCTTTCAACTGTTTAAACTAAATCAGGCCAAACGGCGACGAGTGGTGTGGCGGGTACGGGTGTTTCAGCCACGAAGATCCAAGGCGGGAGCGGGCTTGCTCGCGAAAGCAGATTGTCAGTTGATGCATGTGTTGACTGGTGCACCGCTTTCGCGAGCAAGCCCGCTCCCACATGGGTTTTGCGCTGTTCTGCCGACTGTATTAAATGTGTGATCACAAGGGTGTGGCGCTGCAGGCCATTTGACGATGATCTCCAAAGTGCCATTGGGCGCGGCTTGTGATCCTGTTCCTGCGCACGGTAAAGCATAATTCGGTTGGGCAGATATCCCTGCCGCCCAACGCTTGCCCCCCCGGGCCAGCTTACGGTTGCGACGGGTTGTGCGTGACGCGTTTCAAGTGTTCGCGCGCCCGTGACAGGCGTGAGCGAACCGTGCCGATAGGGATGTCCAGCACGTCGGCGGTGTCCTGGTAACTCCCATCGGTCTCCAGCGATGCGTAGAGCGTCTTACGCATTTCCGCCGGCAAGTGATCAATGGCGCTCAAGGTTTTTTCCAGTCGGCGGTTGATCTCGAATTCCCAATCCAGATTCTTGTTTTCCTCTTGGCCATGCCACAGCGATTCATCGAATTCGCAATGCACCGGTTTGGCATACAGGCGCCGGAAATGGTTGCGGACCAGGTTTTGCGCAATGCCGCACATCCAGGTACTGAGGGTGGCCTGGCCACTGAACCGCTCTCTGTTGCGCCAAGCCTCCAGGTAGGTCAATTGCAGGATGTCGTCGGCGTCCTCGGGGTTGAGTACGCGTTTATGAATAAAACGCCGGAGTTTTTTCTGCTGGTCGTCCGTCAGTTGGAGCATGAATTGAGGCGAGTCGCCAACGAGCTGCGCTAAAGCTTCAATAGGGATATTCACGATTTTTTCCTCAGGGTAGACGCTATCGAAGTAAGTTCGACGGGAACCCCTTTTGCACTGGCTGTGCCAAATGAAAAAATCGCTTAACTTTCTGATTTATATATATAAATATATTGAAATAGTGTGATTTTGCGCAGGTACTTGCAAAACGGCAGGTGGTTTTGTGCGGGTATTTTCAAAGCACAGAGTGTGTGTGGTTTTGATGGAACTGTATGGCATGGGGTTGCCACATAGAGACACAAACTCCCTGTCCTGGCATGCCCATGAAAGTCGAATTCAACCCCGATCTGCACAGAATCCAGCGCTTGGAGCCGTCCGTTTCCGAGAAGGTTGCTCCGACCCGGTCGCAGGATGCTGCGCCAGGTTTGGATGCGCTCGCCGGCATTTTCAGCCAGGAAGCCGCCGCTCAAAGCACTGCGTTGACCCGACGCGCCATTAGCGGGCCTGTCACACCTGTGGAGCAGCTCGCGCAGCTCTATGATCGACTCGGCCATCCCGCCCAGAAAAGCCTGGCAAAGATGGTCATCGTGGCCAGGCAGTATCTGGAGCGCCAGCAGAGTCTCGAAAAATTAGTTGACCTCACGGGTGGGGACCCTGCACGTACCTATGTCGTGCTTCGTCAGCTTACGGCGCAGGCTGAAGCACTCGTGCGCCAGACCCAGGCAGCGTCGACGCGTGACGCGCAAGTCAAAAGCGAGGCGGCACTGGCACGTGCTGCGCTGGCCAAGCTGGAGATTCAGTACAAGCGGGAGATCCAGGCGGGCCTCAATATTGCCCTGGCCCTGCAGTCAGGCAGTGATGATCCTGCGCAATGCCAGGCGATACGTACGCTCTACTATGCCAATGTGGTCGTGCGCCAATCCCTGGCCAGCATGATGCAGGCACTTTTGAAAGAGTACGGTGGCGAGCAGTTTGCGGTCGGGCTCAATCTTATGCGCCGGGCCCTGGCGGATGATATTGCGGCGTACGTCTCGTCGATTCCTACCGCCAAATTGCGCACGCTTTTGTTGGGGTTACAGAGCTGTGGTCAATTGGGCGGGGTGCTGTCCAATTGCCAGGACCTGGTTCAGCGCCTGCACGTTGAACACGACGCCGTTGACCTGTTGCAGCGTCTATTGGGGTATGCCGGCAATGGCATTGCCCCCTCCGAGGTTCAACTGCTGGCGGATGACTTGGCTGGGGATGCGGCGGCCCGCCAGTTGGCCTCTCTCAATGCGCTTTATCCTTTGATCAAAGGTTTGCCTGCGGCCTTATGGCGCGACTCGCGGGGGCGTGAGGAGGCTTTGCATAACTTCCTGCTCGTGATGGATGAGTTCACGCGCCTGGAGAAGGGCCAGATTGAGCCGAGGGCGTTGATGTGACAGCGCTTGCGGTTATCAACCACTGGCTGCTCAAGGTCGCACAACGTGCTGAAGTCCTTGGTGCTGTCGTGGTACTGGCGATTGTGTTTATCTTCATCGTGCCGCTGCCGACCTGGCTGGTGGATATCCTCATCGCGCTGAACATCTGTATTGCCTGCTTGCTGATCGTTCTGGCGCTTTACCTGCCGGGGCCTTTGGCGTTTTCGTCGTTCCCCTCGATTCTGCTGCTGACCACCATGTTTCGCCTGGCACTGTCGATTGCGACCACGCGGTTGATCCTGCTGGAGCAAGACGCCGGTGACATCGTCGAGGCGTTCGGCAACTTTGTGGTGGGTGGCAACCTGGCCGTAGGGTTGGTGATCTTCATGATCCTCACCCTGGTCAACTTTCTGGTGATCACCAAGGGTTCCGAGCGGGTTGCCGAAGTGGCCGCACGCTTCAGTCTGGACGCGATGCCCGGCAAGCAAATGTCTATCGACAGCGACTTGCGTGCAGGACTGATCGACGGTAATCAGGCGCGGGACAAGCGCGACCAGTTGTCTCGCGAGAGCCAGCTGTTCGGGGCCATGGACGGCGCCATGAAGTTCGTCAAGGGCGATGCCGTTGCAGGTCTGGTGATCGTGCTGATCAACCTGTTGGGCGGCTTTTCCACAGGCATGTTCCAGCATGGCATGAGCGCCGGCGAATCCATTGCGCTGTATTCGGTATTGACCATCGGTGACGGTTTGATTGCGCAAATCCCTGCGCTGCTGATCTCGCTGACGGCGGGCATGATCATCACCCGCGCCGCGCCGGATGGGCGCCGGGGCGTCACTAACATGGGCGCAGAAATTGCCCGTCAGATGACCAGCGAACCCAAGAGCTGGATGATTGCATCGGTGGGCATGCTCGCGTTTGCGGCGTTGCCTGGCATGCCGACCCTGGTGTTTATTTTTATCTCACTGATGACGGGCTCCCTGGGCTATTACCTCGCGCGCCAACGTCAACGCCAAGAAGCTCCCGCGGCCGAGGCCACGCAGGCCGTGCGCCCGGAAGAAAACGGTGAAGAGGACTTGCGCGGCTTTGACCCGTCACGCCCCTATCTCCTGCAGTTTTCTCCCGTCTTGCGTGGAACGCCCGAGGTGGTTGATCTGGTTCATGGCCTTCGTCAGGCCCGCAATGCGCTCGTTGCGAATATCGGGTTGACGTTGCCGCCGTTCGAGGTCGAACTCGACGACTCGTTGGCGGACGATGAAATGCGCTTCTGCGTACACGAAGTGCCGATGATCAAGGCTTCGGTTGTTACGCAGGTGGCCGTGGAGCGTACAGCCTTGGCGCAAGTACCGGAGCACGCGATACCGGGCCTGGCCGAACGCGATGAGCAGGATTGGGTGTGGTTGGCGCCAGATGATCCTTTGCTTGATGACCCCGCGCTTGAGCGCTTCACTGCGACGAACCTGATCGTTGAGCGCATGAAGCAGGCGATGATGCTCTCCGGCCCCCAGTTCCTGGGGATCCAGGAGAGTAAGTCAATTCTCAGCTGGCTTGAACACAACCAGCCGGAACTGGTGCAGGAACTACAGCGAATCATGCCGCTGTCGCGGTTCTCGGCTGTCCTGCAACGTCTGGCAGGCGAAGGCGTTCCGCTGCGTGCCGTGAGGTTGATTGTCGAGTCGCTGATTGAATACGGCCAGCATGAACGAGAGCCGGACGCTTTGGCGGACTACGCGCGCATTGCGCTTAAATCGCAGATTTTCCACCAGTACAGTGAGGCCGACGGCCTGCATGCGTGGCTGCTGTCTCCACAGACCGAAAACGTGCTGCGCGAATCGCTGCGCCAGACCCAGACCGGGGTGTTTTTTGCCCTTGATAATGACAGCAGCGCGTCACTGATCCACCTGCTCAACCAAGCCTTCGTGGCTCGCCCCAAAAGCAAAAGCGTGATGCTGGTGGCGCAGGATTTGCGCAGCCCTTTGCGCACTCTTTTGCTCGAAGAGTTCAACCATGTCCCTGTGATGTCTTTTGCCGAATTGGGGAGCACCTCAAAGGTGAAAGTGTTGGGGCGTTTTGACCTCGGCCAGACCGAGCTGATGCGTGGTACGGCGGCATGAAGACTGCGCCAGTTTCAGCACAGCGGAGCGTCCAATGATGTTCGAGCTGCGTGTTCTCGATGGCCTGCACCAAGGGGCTGCGCTGCCGCTGTTCGGTGAGCAGTGGAGCATCGGTGCTCATGCAGAGGCTGACTTGGTGCTGAGCGATCCAGGAATCGCCGAGCAGCATGCGGTGTTGCGCTTGGTCGGCTCCACATGGTCGGTGCAGGCCCAGGCTGGGCTGTTGCAGGGCGCAAAAGGGCAGGTAGTGGCGCAGATCACGCATCTGGCGCTGGGCGAACAATTTGGTGTGGGCGCCATTCGGCTGTATGTCGCCGTAGCTGATCAGCCTTGGCCCGAAGCACCCGTGCCGGCAACGCCAGCCAAGGTTGTGGCCAAAGAAGCGCCCCAGACGTTGAAGTTGTCGGCCCTCGGCCACTCGCAGCAAAAGCGTTTGATCAGTGTGGTGCTGGTGGTCGCAGTCATCATCATGGTGGTGGGCATTGCCTCCACCGGGGAGCGTGATCCACAGGCCTCACTGATGCCAACAGGGCCCCAGAAAACCGAACTGGCCTCGCCGTTCGAGGTGCGCCAGCAGTTGCTGAATATGCTCAGTGAGCGTGATTTGAGCCAGCGGGTCAGTTTGCAGGTGATCAATGGCCAGGTCGCGCTCAACGGCGATGTTTCCGAGGAGGACCTGGCGTTGGTGACGCGCATGCTCGATCGATTTGGTGAGCAGTTCGACAGCGTTGTGCCAGTGCTCAGCCGTGTGCGTGCGCACGACAATGAGCTGCCATTCAAGATCGTTCAGATTATCGGAGGGGCGAATGGTCACGTCGTGCTGGAGGATGGCAACCGACTGTTTGTAGGAGACCAAGTGGACGACTTGCGCCTGGTGATGATTGACAACAGCAAGGTGGTTTTCGAGGGCGCGCAGCGCTATGAGGTGCGTTGGTGAATAAGGATTTGCAGGCGCGCCTCGACACCTGGCAGCGGCACCAGTCTCAGACGCTGGCAGGTTTTGCGCCGGTGACGATACGCGGGCGCGTGCAGCGCGTGAACGGCATGTTACTGCAATGTCGACTGCCTCAGGCACGCATAGGCGACTTGTGCCAAGTGGAAAAGCAAGGCGAGCACATGCTCGCCGAAATTATCGGATTCGACCAGCAGGATGCCGTGCTCAGTGCGCTGGGTAACCTGGAAGGCGTGCGTGTGGGGGCCAGTGTCGAGCGCCTGGGCATATCCCATCAGGTACAGGTCAGCGAGAAGCTACTGGGCCAGGTGCTGGATGGATTTGGGCGGCCGATTACCGGTGAAGGCGCCAGCGCTTTTGCGCTGGTCGATTCGCCGGACACCAGCCCCGTTTTGTGCGAAGCGCCTTTGCCCACCGACAGGCCGCGAATCAACCGCGCGCTGGCCACGGGCGTGCGTTCGATCGACGGGCTGTTGACGCTGGGCGAAGGGCAGCGTGTCGGCCTGTTTGCCGGGGCCGGCTGCGGCAAGACTACGTTGCTGGCAGAGATAGCCCGCAACGTTGAGTGTGACGTGATTGTGTTCGGCCTGATCGGCGAGCGAGGCCGGGAGCTGCGCGAGTTTCTTGATCATGAACTCGATGATCAACTGCGCGCCAAAGCCGTACTGGTGTGTGCCACCTCGGATCGTTCGAGCATGGAGCGGGCACGCGCAGCCTTCACGGCGACAGCCTTGGCTGAAGGCTTTCGACGCAAGGGCAAGCGCGTGCTGCTTTTGATCGATTCCCTCACACGGTTCGCCAGGGCCCAGCGAGAAATTGGCCTCGCCGCCGGCGAGCCTCTGGGCCGTGGTGGTTTGCCACCTTCGGTATACAGCCTGTTGCCGCGGTTGGTCGAGCGTGCCGGGTTGACGCGCGAAGGTGTGATCACGGCGATCTACACGGTGCTGATCGAGCAGGACTCCATGAGCGACCCGGTGGCCGATGAAGTTCGCTCGCTGCTCGATGGCCATATCGTGCTGTCTCGCAAGCTGGCCGAGCGTGGGCACTATCCGGCAGTGGACGTATTGGCCAGCCTTTCGAGGATCTTGAGCAACGTGGCCGAGCCCGGGGATATCCAGGCCGGCACGGCGCTACGTCGGCTGTTATCGGCGTACCAGCAGATCGAGCTGATGCTCAAG
Organism: Pseudomonas onubensis; assembly: GCF_965653655.1. Taxonomy (NCBI): domain Bacteria; kingdom Pseudomonadati; phylum Pseudomonadota; class Gammaproteobacteria; order Pseudomonadales; family Pseudomonadaceae; genus Pseudomonas; species Pseudomonas onubensis. The sequence continues at coordinate 53,176 of NZ_CBFHAZ010000002.1, forward strand.
CTGGGTGAGTACCAGCCGGGTAGCGATGCATTGACCGACTTGGCGGTAGACAGTCGCAGCGCAGTGGACAGTTTCCTGCGCCAGGACTTGCGTGAACCCTCGCCGATGGCGGCCACGCTGGAGCAACTCAAGGAGCTGACGGCCTATGTCCCATTCTGACGTGTCGATGGCGGATATCGAGACCTTGCGGCGCCTGCGTCGTCATCGGGCCGACCGCGCCGAACGGGCCTTGCGTGAGGCCAAGCGAGCGCGGCAAACCCTGCAGACCCATATTCAACAGGCCCAGCAAGCCCTTGAGCAAACCCGTCAGGAGGAGGCTCGGCAAAGTGCGCAGTTGCTCAGCGAGCATCAGGGCCAGGTGCTCACGCTCAAAGCGCTGAACGCCTGGGGGTCACAAGAGCGTTCGTTGTCGGCCAGCACCTTGCGCGACGAAGGCCAGGTGCAGGCACTGCAAGCGCAGCACAAGGACAAGGACATCCAGGTGGGCAGTGCCCAAAAGTACGCCACGGAGTGTTTGCGCCAGGTGGAAAAACTTCAGGAACTGTCCAATTTGCTCGCTCGGGATTCGCTATGACACAGGTTTCAAATACCGCGCCTGAGCACCGACGCACGCGTGAACTACGGGAGGAACGCGAGCCTGGCGTGGGGGCTTACGTTCCCTTGGAGCAAGGGCGACTGTTTGCGCATCTGCTTGCAGGCGGTGCTGCAGAGAAGCGTTTTGGGCATTCGCGCCTGGATATCAAGGCCTCAGTCGAGGCCGCCAGGGCCGATGTATTGGTCGACCAACTCGTGGCGCCGATTCAGGCCGGTACACAGTGGCCGCTGCAATTCGTACTGAGCTTGCCACGCCTGGGGCGGATCAACGCCCTTGTGCATCGTGAGCAAAGCAGTTGGTCCATTGAACTGGAGGCAGAGGACGATGCCACCAACCGTTGGCTGCGCGGCGTGCGGCAGCAATGCCAGGAAAGGTGCACGCAAGCCTTGGGGCAACCGGTCAGGTTTTATCTGCCAGGTGACCGTTCATGATGAAGGTGCCCTTTTTGGCGCTGCCTGTGATCAAGCAGGACACGGTGGCTGCGCGCCGCAGGCTGGGGCGCGGGCTGCGTTTGCCGTTTCAGGTTGCAGGGCAAGCGGGTGAGCTGCTGATCGAGCCCGGGCGTGCGCCTGTTGGCGGTGAGGCATTGTGCTTTGAAACTGCCCTCGGGGTATTGGCGTTCGCTGAAGCGGGGCCGTTGTTGAGCCTGCTGGGTGAATGCCCTGTGCCATTGGCCAAGGCTGGAAACGATCCACATTCATGGTTCTGGCCACTCTTTGAGCACCACCTCAGTCCCCAGGTGAAAGCGCTGTTTGGCTATATGCGATTGCTGGTGACTGCGCGTCCGGTAGGTTTCGGCTGCCGATTCAGCGTGACATTGGGAGCCTCTCGGGTCGTGGGCTACGTGTGGCTGGCCCACCAGAGCTTTCTGGCGTTGTGCGAGGCCGCGCCTTGGCGCTCTATCGCCGCGCCGATGCCGGCGCAGTTCCAGCTGGCAATGGCCGTGCCCCTTGGGACCTTGCAGCTACCCATCGCACAAGTACGCAGCCTGCGGATGGGTGATGTGCTGGTGCTCGAGCAGGCTTTTTTTCAATCCCAGGGCAATGGCTACGTGCAGGTCGGCAGGCAGCGCCTGCACGGCTGCATTGACGATGACACCGGGCCGCTGTGCCTGACCCTGACTTCTATAGAGGACACGAGTGTGAACGAGGATTTTTCAGCAGCCTATTACGCTGAGCCGGAAGATGAACCCGTGGCCGAAGTATTCGGGCACGAACCGTTCGATGACTTGAGCATGGCGTTAAGCGTGCGCTGTGGAATGCTCAACTTGACGCTGGGCGAGCTGCGCAACCTGGTTGAGGGTTCAGTATTGGGTATTACCGGTTATGCGCCGGGAATGGCCGGCCTGTACTACGGTGATCGGCCGATCGGCCAGGGGCAGTTGGTAGAAGTGGATGGGCGCTTGGGCCTGCAGGTGACGCGAGTGGTTTTTTCGCGATGAGTATTCAGGGCATAGACCCCTTTGTACTTGCACTGTTCCTGGGCGCATTGTCACTGATGCCCATGCTGTTGATTGTGTGTACGGCCTTTTTGAAAATTGTCATTGTGCTGATGATCACCCGCAACGCGATAGGCGTGCAGCAAGTACCACCGAGCATGGCCATCAATGGCATCGCGCTGGCGGCGACGCTGTTTATCATGGCGCCGGTGGGTTACGAGATCGCCGAAACCGTCAAGGTATCGCCGCTGGATTTAAGCAGTGTGCAGATGGCCTTGCACACCGGCGGGGAGGCGATCAAACCCTTGCGCGCATTCATGCTGCGCAATATTGACCCGGATGTGTTGACGCACTTGCTGGAGAACACTGGGCGCCTATGGCCGGCCGCCATGGCCCAGGAAGTTCAGCGAGAAGACTTGATTCTGTTGGTGCCTGCCTTTGTGCTGTCGCAATTGCAGGCTGGGTTCGAGATCGGCTTCCTCATCTACATTCCGTTCATTGTGATCGACCTGATTGTCTCCAATTTGCTCCTGGCATTGGGCATGCAGATGGTCTCGCCGATGACCATTTCCCTGCCGCTCAAACTGTTGTTGTTCGTGATGGTTTCCGGGTGGTCACGGCTGCTCGACAGCCTCTTCTTTTCTTATCTCTGAGTGGCGTATGGAACCGATCGTGCTGTTCAAGCAGGGCATGCTGCTGGTCGTGGTGTTGTCGGCACCGCCGTTGATTGTGGCGGTGGTGGTCGGCGTACTGACCTCTCTTGTACAGGCGTTGATGCAGGTACAGGACCAGACCTTGCCGTTTGGCATCAAGCTGGTGGCAGTGGGGATCACGCTGGTCATGACGGGGCGCTGGATCGGTGTGGAGTTGATTCAACTGATCAATCTGACATTCGACATGATCTCTCGCTCCGCGCTGAACTGAGGTTTCACCTGTGCTGCACTATCTTGATTACCTGCCCAGCCTGTTGGTCGGCATGGCGCGCATCTACCCTTGCGCCTTTCTGGTCGCGGCGTTTTGTTTTCAGCATATCCGTGGTATGCCGCGCCACACCATTGTAGCGGCGCTGGCGCTGCTGCCTGCGCCGGGCATCCATGCAACCTTTGCCGACCAGGAATTCTCTACGCTGATGCTCAGCGCGTTGGTGCTTAAAGAGGCGGCCCTGGGGACATTGCTGGGCATATTACTGTCGATGCCGTTCTGGATGTTCGAGGCGGTGGGAGCGCTGCTGGATAACCAGCGGGGAGCCTTGGCCGGTGGCCAGCTCAACCCTTCGCTTGGCCCGGATGCGACACCCATCGGGCATCTGTTCAAGGAGCTGACGATTTTTTTGTTGATGGCCACCCTGGGGCTTGGGGCGCTGACGCAAGTGATCTGGGACAGTTACTCGATCTGGCCGCCAACCGTATGGTTTCCACTTCCGCACGCCAATGGGTTTGGCGTGTTTCTCAGCCTGCTCGGCGACACGTTCACCCACATGATGCTCTACGCCGCACCTTTTATCGCGGTGCTGCTGTTGTTGGAGTTTGGCATTGCACTGCTGGGGCTTTATAGCCCGCAGTTGCAGGTGAGCACGCTGGCCCCACCGGTCAAATGCCTGGCGGGTATTGGTATTTTGCTGTTGTATTTTGAACTGTTGCAGGACCTGATCGTCGGCCGCTTAAGCCTGCTGACTGAACTCAGGCACGCCCTTGGGCTGATGTTCAAGGTGGGAATGCCATGAGTGATTCCGGTGAGAAAAAACACCCGGCCAGTGCCAAGAAACTGCGTGATCAACGCAAGAAAGGCCAGGTTGCCCAAAGCCAGGATGTCGGCAAGCTTATGGTGCTGACAGCCATCAGCGAGATCGCGCTATGGACCGCTGACCGTAGCCTTCAGCGGTTTCAGGAAATGCTGCTGCTGCCGATATCCCGCCTCGGCCGACCCTTTGTGTCAGCCCTGGAAGAGGTGTTGCTCGACGCCATGGTGGTGTTTTTTTCCTTTGCATTGCTGATGGCTTCAGTGGCGATCGCCGTCAAGCTGCTCAGTAGCTGGATGCAGTTCGGCTTGCTGTTCGCGCCAGAAATCCTCAAGTTGGATTTCAAACGTCTCAACCCCCTTAATCAGCTCAAACAGATGTTCTCCGCGCAGTCGCTGATGAACCTGCTGATGGGGGTCGCCAAGGCCGTGCTGTTAGGTGTGGTGTTGTATGCGGTGATCGGTCCCTCCCTTGGCGCCTTGATCAATTTGGCCAACAGCGACCTGCCCTCTTATATCCTGGCGCTGATCGAGCTGTTTCGCTACCTGCTGCATGCGTGCCTGGGCCTGTTGCTGGTGCTGGCACTTATCGACCTGACGCTGCAGAAGCACTTCTTTGCCAAGCGCATGCGCATGACCCAGGTCGAAGTCGTCAAGGAGTACAAGGACATGGAGGGCGACCCCCATGTGAAGGGCCAGCGCCGTTCGCTGGCGCAGCAATTGGCTCAGGAAGAGCCGAAGGTCAAGCTGCCCAAGCTGGAAGAGTCCGACATGTTGGTCGTCAACCCAACGCACTTTGCCGTCGCGTTGTATTACCGCCCCGGCAAGACACCGCTGCCGTTGCTGGTGGACAAAGGCACGGATGCCGACGCGCGTGAACTGATCAAAAGGGCTAAAGCGGCTGACGTGCCGGTCATTCAGTGTGTATGGCTGGCCCGCACGCTCTACACCCATAAGCTTGGCGCCAGTATCCCCCGAGAAACCCTGCAGGCCGTCGCGCTGATCTACCGCACCTTGCGTGAACTGGATGATGAAGCCAAGCGTGAGACCCTGGAATTGCCTGAGCTGGAACGGCGCTGATCAACGCGTGGCGTGAGCATCCAATGCATCAAGGTTGGCCAGTGACAACAGGCGGCTGATGGCACTCTCAAGCGCATCGTGTTGAGCCGGCAGCGAGCGCCAGATGACCAAATTGCCCTGCGCGTCGAGATAGACAAAACAATCGTCATACGTCAGTGCTTGCTCAAAACGTCGTTCCAGTGCCTGTTGCACCTGCCCGGCTTGCAGCGCTTCGCGCGCAACGTGCAAGGCCAGCCCCTGGCGGGTGCCGGCTTGCAGCGTGCACAGTTGGATACCGCGCAGGAGTTGCAGGTGAGCGGCAACGCCACTGCGCACGTCGGCCAAAAAAACCTGACGATGCAGCGCATCGTCAGGCCGTGTTATGAGGCTCATCGTTCCAGGGAAATGGTCTGGTAGTCTGCCCGTTCCCCAGAGGGGCCGGCGTCTACGCGCATCTCTGGCGGCCACCAGACCACCATTTTGTCACTGCTCGATTGCGGACGCGTGCAGGAGTCGCCTTTGCAGGTTGGCGTACAGCCCGCGGCGATGATTGCTGCGCCGATCATGATAATGCTCAAGAGTGCGTGTTTCATGGCGTGGTCTTCAAGGGGGCGGTGAGGAGGGAAGGGCGGGGGGTGCCGATATGTTCATCTTTCACGACGGGCCGCATGGCGATAAACACTTCAGCTTCTTCACCTGGCTTGAGCCAGGCGCGTGGCCAGACACTCACCGCCAGCGTTTGTGAGTTGCTGCATTCTTTTTCATCGATACGCACGTTGCGTTTGATCTGGTTGCGCACGACCACCACCGCTACGTTGAATTGTGGGCCGGTGTACCACTGGCTGCGCTCGCTGTTGAGTGCCAACAGGTCGCGCGTGGCGCACAGGGTGTCCAACTGCAGGGGCATTGGCCCCGCCTTGAAACCGTCTGGCACTTCGCCGCTGACCAGGTGCGCCAGGGCGTTGGTGATATCGCTGCGATTTATAGGCGGTTGATGGGCGGCTTGCCGGCGCGCCAGGGGCTTGAGGGCTGCCTGCAACTGAGCCTGATCCTCCTGAGGCAAGTAACGCGAAGGGTCAGCCTGGTCACCGATGACCCGTGGGGTGAGGATGAACAAGCGCTCGCGTCGACTGTTCTGTCGTTCAGTGGAGGAGAACAATGCCTTGCCCAGCAACGGAATATCGCCCAGCAGCGGCACCTTGCTGTGTTTGTCCTTGTTGTCTGTGACATGGAAACCACCGACCACCAATGAACGTTTTTCCGCCATCACTGCCTGGGTGCTGACCTTGCCGCGACGAACATCAAGGTCATCCGGCTGCAGGCTGAGTTCGTCGAAATTGCCGTCTTCAATATCCACCACCAAATGGATCTGGTGGCCACCACGGCTGGTGATCACCCTTGGTACCACCTGAAAGCTGGTCCCGACGGTCACGGGTAAAACGGTTGCGTAGTCTCTGCCTGCCTTCAGGTACCGCGTGCGGTTGAAATCGATGACCGCTGGTTGGTTTTCCAGGGTGAGCACGGAAGGGTTAGAGACCAGGGTTGCCAGCCCTTGGGCTTCCAGGGCACGTATGTGAGCGTAGAAGCGCCCGGGGTTGCCAATCGACAACTGCGAGGTCGTGCCCGGTGCCACATTGACCCCGCCGCGCCAGCGGCTGTTTTGAAAGCCCCATTCAACCCCGAACTCTTGCAACTTTGTGCGTTCGATGTCGAGGATGATGGCGTCGATCTCCACCAGCTTGCGCGCAACGTCGAGTTGGGTGATCAACTCGCGGTACATCGTTTGGCGCTCAGGCAGGTCGTAGATCAGAATCGCGTTATTGCGCACGTCGGCTTCGACCCGGATTCGGCTGGTAGCGCGTGGGGCGCGAGGGCCGAGTGAGGCGCCCGTCGACAGCCCTCCCGCGTTCGTGGGGTTGGCGAGCATCTGCTCCAGCAGTGGGTTGTTCAGTCGCGGGACGTTGGGTGTAATCAAGCCCGGCGGTGAAGAAGCGCCGGAAGATTGGGTGGCGTTGGCGACTGCGGAGTTGGAGCGCGGCTCCAGCAACCCACGCAGCACGCTGGCCACACCTGCGATGGTCAGCTTCTCGCCGCGATAATCAATGGTGCGATCGGCCGCGTTGGCGTACTTGAGCGGGTAAGTCAGCACGCTCTGTTTTTCATCCGGGGATCTGCGCTGGCTGCTGAACTGTTTGATCTGCTCGATATAGCGTTTGGGACCGGAGACGAGTACCACACCATCGTCCGGCAATTCACCCCAGCCAAATCGGCTGTCGAGCAGGCCAATATCGGTCAGGGCCTTTTTAAGGTCTGCGATCGTTTCCGACGAAACCTCCAGCCGCGCAGACTCTTGCTGATCCAGCGTGCTGATGTACAGGGTGTTGTTGTACAGGTACCACTGGAAGCGGTGCTCGACCCCGAGCCTGTCGAGCATGGACTGGGGCGTGTTAGCGCGTATTTTGCCGTTGACGACGCCCTCCAGCAGGCCTTCGATTTGCAGTTGGGTGCCGAAGGTTTGGGCGAAGTCCTCGAGCACTTCGCGTACAGGCTTGTACTGGGTTTCGTAGGCATATGCCGTGTTTTTCCATTCCGAGGGAACCGCGGCAAGGGCGCTTTGCAGAGGCATCAGCAGGCACGTCAGAACCACTGGTATACGCCAGCCGGCGTGTTTCAATCGCGCACAGGGCGAGCTGATAGACAAGCGTAAACGCTTGTAAATGGGGTTACTCATATAGGGCTCTCTAGTTAATAAAACTGCGCACGCAGCGGAGTGGGCCCAAGGCTTTTGGGCGTTCTGGCCAACCGCTTGACGGTGGAGCGCCAGGTGTCGCGCTGATTGAGAAGGGATTCAAGTTGGTTAAAAAGAGCGGCCGGATTGGCTTCTTGCGAGACGCATTGAAGTAGCCAGAGTTGCCCGGTGGAGGACTCGACCGAGAGCGCTCCCTGAAAATACGCCAGGCTTGCCCCACCCAGTCGTAGCCATGTTTCCATGGCTGTTTGTGTGGGCGGTGGCTGATGGGTAAGTTGGACGCTGAGCAAAAAACACTGCGGGTAGCGACGCAGTTTTATGGCGTCGCTGCCCTCGTACAGCGTGATTTCTTGCTCTGTCCCCACCCGCCACTGAGTGAGCCGTTCGCTGAAACTCTCAGGTCCCATTGAAGATGATTTTTCCCATCTCGGCCCGATGGCTGAGAACTGCGCCGGCGGCAGTCGTCTGTAGCATCAAGTCTTGTTTGAGCCTGAGGTGTTCACCCATCAGTGATGAAAACTCTCTCGAAGATATTTCGTCAGGGACGCCCTGGCCGAGCTGTTCGAACTGCCGGTTGTTTTTGCTTAAATCCCTGAAGATTTGCCCGCCCTCGCGTGCGTCGAGTTTCATATGCTGATCTCCGTTGAACGTGTATTTTTTATGTGGTTTGCGTTTGGGATCCGTTCCACGATTTTTTAAATATCCGGTAAAAAAAGCAGCAGGTCGGTTGAGAGGTTATTCCTCTGAAACAAAGTCTGAGTGAGGCACCAACAGCGCATTGATCGAAGAGGCCCAGTCGATACGAAAGCTGCCTTCCTCCGCCTCCAGGATCAGCACTTGTGGCTCAACGGACTCGTCACACTGCAGGCGCCAGGGCGCTTCGGTATGTTGATTCAACCAGTGCTCTACATCCGCTTGATCCTGTGGGTTGCAGACCAACTTTGCGCGGATCGCAGGAGCCTGGGCTACGAGCATTTGCTTGAGCATGGCCGACACCCGCTGAGTCGTCGTTGTGTCCTCGAGCAAGCTGCGAATCGCGTTGTGGGTGACCGATGTGGCGATGCGTTCGATGTTGTCGAGGATCGCCTGCTGTTGCGTGTGCCACAGGTGCAATTGGCGATTGGCGCGTTGCCAGAACTCATGCTGTGCCTGCAGCAGCAACTGATCGCGTTGCACATGGGCCTGGCGCAGAATTTCATCGGCCTGATCCTGGGCACTGTTTAACAATTCGGTGTCGCGAGCGCAGTCCGCCAACGTTTCCAAAGGAATCAACGAGCCCGTGCGTGAAGGAAGCGGCTTGCTAAGCTCAATCGTGCGTTTGCACAGCATCGTCCTGAGACTCCTCGGCGAAGGAAAACACCGGCTCGTTGTTTGACGCACCGGTGCGCCATATAGCGGCCTTCCAAATTGTTTCGAGCTTGTCGTGGGGTTCACTCAGTCGAGGGGTCTGCTCAAGTGCGAGCACCCGGTGGCGGTCAAAGCTCAACCGCAGCCGCTGCCATACAGAGGGTTCTACCCAGGCGCGTAAATAGTGCAGGGGGTCTTCAGTGCTGATTTTCAGGGTGTTGGGCATCAGTGCCTTGGAAAGGCGTACGCACCAGAGTTGCAGTTCCTGGCTCAACGGTGTGTGAGTCTTGATCTGGTAAACACCACCGACCAGCGCGAGGATGAGGTCTCTGCGTTGCGCAGGTTCAAGGACCAACTGCAGCAGGGCTGGCGACGGTTCGACAGGCAGGCATGGGACAATTCCCAACGCCGTTGCCATTGCCGCGTGCTGGCTCTGGCAGAGTGTTTTCGAATAGGGCAATGAAGGGGTGAAAGGCGGCCAGTCGTGGGGTGAATCGAGCCAGGGGCAGGCCCACCACTTGGCCCAGGTGAGGTTGTCATGCGTCATTCGCGTTCGGCTCGGCTTGTTGAGCGCCGCGCGCCTTTTTCAGCCAGAACCCCGCTGCTGCGCAACCGGCTACCAGGACGACAAAGAACAATGTAAGCATGGTCTGCCAAAAAGTGAGGTCACCCGGCTTAATCAGAAACGGCCCGAAGTAGGCGAGTTGCTGCTTTTGTTTGTAGGCGGTAGCCGGTACGAAGATCACGGTCAGTTTTTGCGGGTTCGCAACGGCCGTGGTCATGCCCGGTATGCTACTGGCCACCATCCGCCGAATGCGCGGCAGCAGGCTGTCAGGTTCCAGCCGTGGATCATGCTTGATGAAGACCGATGCCGAGGCCGGTTGTACCGGCTCTCCCGGTGCGACTCGCTCGGGCAGTACCACATGCACCCTGGCGACTAGAACCCCATCGATATTGGACAAGGTCGCTTCCAGCTCCTGAGACAACGCATAGATATAGCGGGCACGTTCCTCAAGCGGTGTAGAAATCACACCTTCCTTGCGAAAGACGTCGCCCAGCGTGGACCGCGCAGTCTTTGGCAACCCGGCGGCGGCAAGCGTGTGGACGGCGGCAGCAATATCGTCTGTACGCACGCGAACGACCACGCCGTCTTTTTCCAGCTGTTTTTGTGCCCGAATCTGCTTGTCTGCCAATTCAGCGATCACCTCATTGGCTTCCTGCTCGGATAACTTTCGGTGCAGTTCGACGCTTTCACCGCATCCGCTGAGCACCGATAAGAGGGTCAGCCACAAGAGAATAAAGCGGCAGCGGCGCATGGTTCACCTATTGCAGGTTAGTGGCTTTCTCAACGAACGAAGCGCAGTGTTTTATGACCTTGACGCCGATGTTGAGGATTTCTTTTGATTCAATAATGGTCTGTGTGGCGTCCGCCATTTTCAGCTCGTTGTGGGTCTTGGAGTATTCACGCAGCAGCTTGGGGATTTTTTCGTTGTTGGATTTCAACCGCTCGGATTGGTCCATCAGCGACCGGCTGTTTCCTGGGGCAGGGGGCGCCTGCGGGTAAATGTTGTGCTGCTCCAGTGCCGCACTGAAGAAATGCGCGTCGTGGGTGCTATCGCTGCTTTTTTCAACGGAAAACCCAGGTGCACCTGAATAGGTTTCCCGCTGTTTATCAAGTGTTGTGCGCATATATATTTCCCTCAGGAAAATAGTGAGGCTTTCTCTATTTATTAAACTAGAGAAAGCCTGTGCTACTTATTGTACTTTGTTAATTATTTGACCCCATTTACTGGCAATCGAAGCATCTTTGTCCAGCTTTGCCATTTCGAGAGTTTCTTTGTTTTTTTCCTCAGTCAGCGCTTTCATTTGTTCAAAAAGCTGTTTGCTGGTAAGGCTGTCGCCGCCGCCGATTGGAGAGCTCATGATTTCACCTGTGGTTTGATTGGTTTGTAGGTTTTTTCTATAAGCCTTCGATTAATCGCGCTACATCGTTATTCGATAATCGACGCTCGTACAGTGAGTGGCGAAGCCTCTGGAAACAGTTCCATCGGCTGATGGTTACTTGTTTCTATGTATTTCATAGCTTATTGCGTGCCGGCAAACGGTGCGCAGGCGTTAAGTGCAACACCCAGCTGCTTCATTCGATAATAGAGGGTGCGCTTGGCGACACCCAGTTCCAACGCCACACAATCCACGCTGTAAGTGTGACGCTGTAGAGACTCTTCGATGAGTGTTTTCTCAATACGCTGCAGACGGTCTTTCAGGCCCAGTTCCAAAGGTTCAGCAGTGGATACCGATAAGGGCGGCAGCCCAAGGACAAAACGCTTGGCCGTGGAGCGTAGTTCGCGGACATTGCCCGGCCACGGATGACACAGCAACTGCTGGAGCAGTTCGGTTGTGGGGTGAGGGGCTGTGCAGTTGAAGTGCTCTGCCTCGTGTTTAATCATCTCCAGAAACAACGGTACGATACGCTCACGTCGGTCACGCAGCGGCGGCAGCTTGATATTAATGACGTTCAGGCGAAAATACAGGTCCCGCCTGAAGCTGCCTTGCTCGACCATGTCATGCAGTGATTGTTGAGCGGACGCAATGACGCGCATGTCGACCGGGATGAAACGTGTTGAGCCGAGCCGTTCAACACCGCGTGATTCGAGCATTCGCAATAGCTTGGCTTGAAGCGAAAGCGGCATGCTATCGATTTCATCCAAATACAACGTACCCAGGTGAGCCGCTTCGATAAACCCTGCGCGTGACTGCACAGCCCCGGTATAAGCACCACTGTTGACACCGAACAATTGGCTTTCGGCGAGGCTCTCCGGAATGGCTGCGCAATTGACCGCAACAAAGTTGCCTCGTCGGCCTGACAGGCGGTGTACTCGTTGTGCCAAGGTATCTTTACCCGTACCGGTTTCCCCCAGCAACAAGATGTCAACATTAAGTGTCGCAGTGCTATTGATCGTACTCTCAATATCCGAGCCATCAATGAGTGGCGTATCGGTTTCGCGTTCTTTTTGATCGGCGGCCGACATCGGATGGGTGCTCCACTCTCGTGATTGTTTGCGATTAAAAGGCTGTTATTCAAAACGTGCTTGGACTGCGCGTAAAGTATAAGATTTCTCGTCGAGTATGCAGGTAAGAGTAAGCCAGGCTTGCGTAGGAAAAGTCATTAACTTGTCGCTTAACATCATTAAAAGTGATTGAGCTGTTGTTTGCGTAATAAATAGGAAATATCTTAAGCTTTCAAATAAACAACAAGATGGCGATTACCGATAGACAAACAATCGCCCACAAAAAAGCCGATGCAGTGCATCGGCTTTTTGTTTGCGGCAAAGCCGCTGGTGGCGCTTATACGTTGAAACGGAAGTGCATCACGTCGCCATCCTTGACGATGTACTCTTTGCCTTCCAGGCGCCATTTACCGGCTTCCTTGGTACCGGCTTCACCCTTGTACTGGATAAAGTCGTTGTAGGCGATGACTTCGGCGCGAATAAAGCCTTTTTCGAAGTCGGTGTGGATCACGCCGGCGGCCTGTGGTGCGGTGGCACCGACCTTCACGGTCCAGGCGCGGACTTCTTCGACACCGGCGGTGAAGTAGGTCTGCAGGTTAAGCATTTCGTAACCGGCGCGGATCACGCGGTTCAGGCCAGGCTCTTCCAGGCCCAGGGCCTCGAGGAACATGTCCTTTTCTTCGCCGTCATCGAGCTCGGCGATTTCTGCTTCGATCTTGTTGCACACCGGAACCACGATAGCGCCTTCTTCGTCGGCGATGGCCTTGACCACATCCAGCAAAGGGTTGTTCTCGAAGCCGTCTTCGGCGACGTTGGCGATGTACATCACAGGCTTGGTGGTCAGCAGGTGGAAGCCTTTGATCACAGCTTTCTCGTCGACGCCCATGGACTTCATCAGGCTGCGTGCCGGCTTGCCTTCGGTGAAGTGTGCGATCAGCTGCTCCAGCAGGCCTTTCTGGACCACTGCGTCCTTGTCACCGCCCTTGGCATTACGCGCGACTTTCTGCAGTTGCTTCTCGCAGCTGTCGAGGTCGGCGAAGATCAGCTCCAGGTCGATGATCTCGATGTCGCGTTTCGGGTCGACGCTGTTGGAGACGTGAATCACGTTCTCGTCTTCAAAGCAGCGGACCACGTGGGCGATGGCATCGGTTTCACGGATGTTGGCCAAAAACTTGTTACCCAGGCCTTCACCTTTCGACGCACCAGCCACCAGGCCTGCGATGTCGACGAACTCCATGGTAGTCGGCAGGATACGCTTGGGATTGACGATAGCTGCCAACGCGTCCAGGCGCGGGTCTGGCATCGGCACGATACCGCTGTTGGGTTCGATGGTGCAGAAGGGGAAGTTCTCCGCCGCAATACCGGACTTGGTCAGGGCGTTGAACAGGGTGGATTTGCCGACGTTGGGCAGGCCGACGATGCCGCAATTGAATCCCATGGTGTTTCCCCTCGGTAAGAGTCAGGCCTTCTGGCTGTGCAGGTTTTTCATCGCGCGGTTCCATTCACCGGCGAAGATATCCGGCAGCACGCCGAGGGCAAAGTCGATGCTGGCATCGAGTTTTTCCTGTTCGGCGCGTGGCGCACGACCCAGGACGAAATTTGAAACCATACTGGCAACGCCTGGGTGGCCAATGCCGAGCCGCAGACGGTAAAAATTATTCTGATTACCCAACTGCGCAATGATGTCGCGCAGGCCATTGTGGCCGCCATGCCCGCCGCCTAACTTGAGTTTGGCAACGCCGGGTGGCAGGTCCAGTTCGTCATGGGCCACCAGGATTTCTTCGGGTTTGATCCGGAAGAAGCCCGCAAGCGCCGCGACAGCCTGGCCGCTGCGGTTCATGTAGGTGGTGGGAATCAGCAGACGAACATCCTGACCCTGATGCGAGAAGCGCCCGGTCAGGCCAAAATACTTGCGATCGGCCACAAGGTTTACACCTTGCGCGTGGGCGATACGCTCAACAAAAAGGGCCCCCGCGTTATGCCGGGTCTGTTCGTATTCGGCGCCTGGATTTCCCAGGCCAACGATCAGTTTAATGGCAGTCACGACAGGGGCCCTTCCTTTGGAGTTGTGGATAACATCGCCGACACCTGCGTGCGGCGAAAGTGGACAACAAAAGATCATTTACTCAAGAGTAAACGCCGCGTTATCGCCCGCTTTCTCGCTACGTTCCGGTCCGCGATGTTTCCTCAAGCTCCGGCAATACAGAGTGAATTACTCTGCAGCGCCTTCTTCAGCTTCTGGTGCAACGCGTGGAGCGTGAACGTTTGCAACAGCTTTGTCATCACCGTGAGCCAGTGCAACAAACTCAACGCCTTTAGGGGCTTTGAGGTCGGACAGGTGGATGATGGCGCCGATTTCCAGAGCCGACAGGTCGACTTCGATGAACTCAGGCAGGTCTTTCGGCAGGCAGGTCACTTCGATTTCGTTCAGGACGTGCGAGATTTCGCCGCCTTTCTTGACCGGAGCTTCTTCGCCAACGAAGTGAACTGGAACGATAGCGGTCAGTTTCTGACCGGCAATAACGCGTACAAAGTCAGCGTGCAGCACGTGGCCTTTGGCCGGGTGACGTTGCAGGGCCTTGATGATTACGTTTTGCTTTTTGCCGCCAACGTTCAGTTCGATAACGTGGCTGTAAGCAGCATCGTTTTCGAGCAGTTTGGCGATTTCTTTGGCCAGCATGCTGATGGATTCAGGGGCTTTGTCGCCACCGTAAACTACAGCTGGAACCAGGCTTGCGAGACGACGCAGGCGGCGGCTCGCACCTTTCCCCAGGTCGGAACGCGCTTCAGCATTCAGAGTAAAATCGTTCATGTTGTATCTCCAAAATAACCACATTCGCCCCAGCGTTTGCGACCAGCGCTAAAGGCGATATGGGCAAAAAAGCCCCGCCCCAACAGAATGCTGGGGCGGGGCGCTTTTCGTCAGTGGGATGTTTCGTAAGGTTTGACCCTTATCGGAACATCGCGCTGATCGATTCTTCGTTGCTGATGCGGCGAACCGCTTCGGCAACTACCGGTGCGATATCCAGTTGACGGATACGCGAACAGGCTTGAGCTGCTGCGGACAACGGGATGGTGTTAGTCACCACCAGTTCGTCCAGCATGGAGTTCTCGATGTTCTCGATCGCTCGGCCCGACAGCACAGGGTGTGTGCAGTAGGCGAAGACTTTTGCTGCACCGTGCTCTTTCAAGGCTTTCGCCGCGTGGCACAGGGTGCCGGCGGTGTCGACCATGTCATCAACCAGAATACAGGTACGCCCTTCGACATCACCGATGATATGCATCACTTCAGAGTGATTGGCTTTCTCACGGCGTTTGTCGATGATCCCGAGGTCCACGCCCAGGGATTTGGCAACAGCCCGTGCACGCACGACGCCACCAATGTCCGGGGACACGATCATCAGGTTTTCAAAGCGCTGGTCTTCAATGTCATCCACCAATACTGGGGAGCCGTAGATGTTATCTACCGGAATATCGAAGAACCCCTGGATTTGGTCAGCGTGCAGGTCAACCGTGAGAACACGGTCGATGCCTACCACGGTCAGCATGTCAGCAACGACTTTCGCGCTGATAGCCACACGTGCGGAACGCGGACGGCGATCCTGACGGGCATAACCAAAGTAAGGGATTACAGCTGTGATTCGAGTCGCTGAGGAGCGGCGGAAGGCATCAGCCATCACGACGAGTTCCATCAGGTTATCGTTGGTCGGAGCGCAGGTCGGCTGAATAATGAAAACATCTTTACCGCGGACGTTTTCATTGATCTCGGCTGTAATTTCGCCGTCGGAGAATTTACCGACAGAGATGTCACCGAGAGGGATATGCAGCTGACGTACGACACGTCGAGCCAGATCGGGGTTGGCGTTCCCCGTAAAGACCATCATCTTGGACACGCGCAGTACCTAGAGGCTGAGGGTAACCTGGATGAGTATTAGAAAATGGCAGGGGCGGCTGGATTCGAACCAACGCATGGCAGGATCAAAACCTGCTGCCTTACCGCTTGGCGACGCCCCTGTATCTGTTGCAACGAGTACCCAGTACTCGGTTCCTTTTAGAGCAGACTTTGCAGCTTGCGATGCAACATCGAAACGTTGCTTCCCTTTGCTACAAACCCTGTAAGGGTCTCTGTAAGAAGGGCCGAGACTTTATCAGCTTCAGCTTTGCTTGGGAAGCCCCCAAACACACAACTTCCAGTTCCGGTTAATTTTGCTTCGGTAAATTTACCTAACAAATTCAAAGCGTTACGTACCTCTGGATAACGCCTTGCTACAACCGGTAAGCAGTCATTTCGACTGTTTCCCTTGGGAACGGGGCGCACTTTAATGGGAGGAGAGTTACGTGTCAACAGTGGATCTGAAAAAATTTCTGCTGTACTTACAGATACTTGCGGAACAAGCACGACATACCAAGGCTCTTCGGGGTATTCCGGGGTGAGTTTCTCCCCAACGCCTTCGGCAAAAGCCGCGTGCCCACGCACGAAAACCGGTACGTCGGCGCCCAGTGTCAGGCCCAGCGTGGCCAGCCGATCGTGGTCCCAGCCCAGTTGCCACAAGTGATTCAAACCGAGCAGCGTGGTCGCGGCATTTGAGCTGCCGCCACCGATGCCGCCGCCCATGGGCAGAATTTTATCGATCCAGATGTCGATACCGAGCGAGCAACCAGATTGCGCCTGAAGTTTTTTTGCGGCCCTGACAATCAGATTGCTGTCGTGGGGCACGCCTTCGAATTCGGTGTGCAACTGGATCACGCCATCGTCGCGCACGGCGAAAGTCAGTTCATCGCCGTAATCGAGAAATTGAAACAATGTCTGTAGCTCGTGGTAGCCGTCTTCGCGGCGACCAAGAATATGCAGCATCAGGTTGAGTTTGGCGGGAGAGGGCAGCGTCAAGCGTTCTGAGGTCACGTTATTGCCCCAGCTTGCGCGGTTGCCATTCCTTGATCACCAGCGTGACGTCAAGGTCGGTGCCATGCAACTTGATGCGCTCAGGCAGCCAGTAACCGCTCTGTTCTACATAGCTCAGATACTCGACCTGCCAGCCATCCTGCTCAAGCGTGGCCAGGCGGCTATCGCCGTTGAGGCTCAGGCGGCTCTTGCTGTCCGGCGCAGGCAAGCCGCGTACCCACCACACCAGGTGCGAAACCGGCAGCTTCCAGCCGATCTGCTGTTCCAGCAATTCTTCCGGCGTAGTTGCCTCATAGCGGCCCTGGTTGGCCACTTCCAGGCTCACTTGCCCCGGTCGGCCGGTCAGGCGTGCTGCGCCACGGCCCAGCGGTCCGGACAGACGAATATCGTAATAGTCCTGGCGTTGCAGCCAGAACAAAGTACCGCTGCCGGAATCTTTCGGTGCGCGCACCCCGACTTTGCCGTCGATCTGCCAGCCGTCAATGCTGCTGAGTTGATCCTTGTGCTGCTTCCATTGTGCCTGGTTGCCCTGGCCCTCAACGGATTCACGGCTGCCGATGCCCGCGCAACCGGCGAGCAGGGCGATAAAACTGAAAACAATAACGTGGCGCAAGAACATAAGCTTAAAGGGTCTCGGATCCGGTCAGGCGCTTGATGGTGCTGCGCAGGATGGGGCTTTCGGGTTGTTCCTTGAGGAATTTCTCCCAGATCTGGCGTGCTTCGCGCTGTTTGCCGTTGGCCCACAGCACTTCACCCAGGTGGGCTGCCACTTCCTGGTCCGGGAAGCGTTCGAGTGCCTGACGCAGCAAGCGTTCGGCCTCGTCAAGGTTGCCCAGGCGGTAATTCACCCAACCCAGGCTGTCGAGTACGGCCGGGTCTTCCGGGTTGAGCTTGTGGGCTTGTTCGATCAGCACCTTGGCTTCGGCGTAACGCGTGGTGCGGTCCGACAGGGTGTAGCCCAGGGCATTGAGCGCCATGGCGTTGTCCGGGTCGCGCTTGATGATCAGGCGCAGGTCTTTTTCCATCTGCGCCAAGTCATTGCGTTTTTCCGCCTGCATGGCACGGGTGTACAGCAGGTTCAAGTCGTCGGGGTATTGCAGCAAGGCTTGTTGCAGCAATTTCCAGGCGCGTTCGCCCTGCTTGTTGGCCGACAGCGTTTCGGCCTGGATCAGGTACAGCTGGATCGCATAGTCCGGTTCGGCATCGCGTGCCGCCGCCAGGCGTTTTTCGGCTTCGTCGGTGCGGCCGTTGCTCATCAGGATATCGGCCTGACGCAACTGGGCTGGCAGGTAGTCATTGCCAGGGCCGACCTGGGCATATTCAAGCAGTGCGGCCTGCGGGTCATTGCGTTCTTCAGCGATGCGGCCGAGGTTCAGGTGCGCCGAATCCACGTGGCTTTCGCGCTCGATCAACTCTTCGAGATATCCCTTGGCCTCGTCCCAGGCCTTGGCTTCCAGGCACACCAGCGCCAGGGAGTAACGCAACTCGTCGTCGTCAGGGTATTGCTGGACCAGGTTGGCGAACTGCACTTTGGCGTCTTCCATGCGGTCTTGCTCAACCAGCATGCGCGCATAGGTCAGCAGCAAACGCTTGTCGCCTGGGTACTTCTTGATGCTTTTTTCCAGCAGTGGAATCGCTTCCTTGCCGCGATTAAGGTTCTGCAGCAGGCGAGCGCGCAGCAGAATCGGGGCGATCTCGCCGTCTTCCGGCGGGTTCTGCTCCAGCAACTTGAGCGCAGCATCGGCTTCATCATCCTGTTGCAGCAGCAAAGCCTTGCCGAAAATCAGCTGGCTGTTCTTCGGATGCTTTTGCAGCAGGCGGTCAAAACTCTTCATCAGGCCATTGCGCGTGTCTTGGTCGGTGTCGGCCGCCGATAGCGCGAGGAAGTCGAAATGTGTGTCGCCCTTGCCCTGCAGGACTTTCTCCATATACACCATGGAGTCGTCATAACGCCCGGCGCGTGCCAGTTGCACAGCCGCCGCGCGTTGCGCTTCGAGGTCGTCCGGGGCGTTTTTCGCCCAGATCAGCGAAGTATCCAGCGCGGCCTGGTCAGCGCCCAGGTATTCGGCGATGCGAAACGCACGCTCCGAAATGCCCGGGTCCTGGGTATTGATGGCCTGGGTCACGTAATTATCCAAGGCAATATCGAAACGATTGCGCTGGCCGGCGAGTTCGGCGGTCAGCAGGCTATAGATCGTTTCTTCATTGAACGAGGAGTAAACCTTGGGCTTTTCAGGGGCTGGGGTGCTGTCTTCGACCGGCGGCGTACCGTCCGGCGACACGGGTGCCAAAGCCTGGCAGCCGCTGAGGAAGACAAAAGCAAGGAGCAACGCGGAAGATCTATTCATATAGGAAGAGGACGACTAACCTGCGGTCGGATCATCATGACACAAGCCTTCGGCCAAACATAACCGAGTCTCAGTGGGCGCCTTTATAGGCACAAGCTACTAGGACAATAGACGACGGTGGTTGTTCTGGATCTTTCGAAGTAGGACAATTGTCGGCTTCCCGACATCATCAGCGATATTGAATGGCCTTCCTCGCACTCGGTATTAACCACAAGACTGCAACCGTAGACGTGCGCGAGCGCGTGGCGTTTACGCCAGAGCAGTTGGTTGAGGCCTTGCAGCAGCTCTGCCGGCTCACCGACAGCCGCGAAGCTGCGATCCTTTCGACCTGCAATCGCAGCGAGCTTTATATAGAGCAGGAACATCTTTCGGCGGATGTGGTGCTGCGCTGGCTGGCCGATTACCACCATTTGGACCTCGACGACCTGCGCGCCAGTGCCTATGTGCACGAAGAGGATGCGGCAGTTCGTCACATGATGCGCGTCGCCGCAGGGCTCGACTCGCTGGTGTTGGGCGAGCCGCAGATCCTCGGGCAGATGAAATCCGCCTACGCCGTGGCCCGCGAGGCCGGCACCGTCGGCCCGTTGCTCGGCCGATTGTTCCAGGCTACGTTCAATTCGGCCAAGCAGGTGCGCACCGACACGGCCATCGGTGAAAACCCGGTGTCCGTCGCGTTCGCCGCCGTCAGCCTGGCCAAACAGATTTTCAGTGACTTGCAGCGCAGCCAGGCGCTGTTGATCGGCGCCGGTGAAACCATCACCCTGGTCGCCCGCCACCTGCATGACCTGGGCGTGAAGCGTATTGTGGTCGCCAACCGCACCCTGGAGCGCGCAAGCATCCTGGCCGAGCAGTTTGGCGCCCACGCCGTGTTGCTGTCGGATATCCCGGCCGAGCTGGTGCGCAGCGATATCGTCATCAGCTCCACCGCCAGCCAGTTGCCGATCCTTGGCAAAGGCGCGGTCGAGAGCGCGCTGAAGCTGCGCAAGCACAAACCGATTTTCATGGTGGATATCGCCGTTCCCCGTGATATCGAGCCTGAAGTCGGCGAGTTGGACGACGTTTACCTCTATAGCGTCGACGATCTGCACGAAGTGGTCGCCGAAAACCTCAAGAGTCGCCAGGGCGCAGCCCAGGCCGCCGAGGAAATGGTCAGCACCGGCGCCGAAGACTTTATGGTGCGCCTGCGTGAGCTGGCGGCGGTCGATGTGCTCAAGGCGTATCGTCAGCAGGGCGAACGCCTGCGTGATGAAGAATTGATCAAGGCCCAGCGTTTGTTGGCCAACGGCAGCAGTGCCGAAGACGTGCTGATGCAACTGGCACGCGGCCTGACCAACAAATTGCTCCACGCCCCCAGCGTTCAGTTGAAAAAGCTTACCGCCGAAGGCCGCCTCGATGCGCTGGCCATGGCCCAGGAACTCTTTGCCCTCGGTGAGGGCGCGTCAGATAGCTCTTCGGATAAAAAATCGCAATGAAAGCGTCACTGCTCAATAAACTGGACGTGCTCCAGGACCGTTTCGAAGAACTGACCGCCCTGCTCGGCGATGGCGAGGTCATCTCCGATCAGACCAAGTTCCGTGCCTATTCCAAGGAATACGCCGAAGTTGAGCCGATTGTGGCCACCTACAAAAGCCTGATGAAAGTGCAGGCCGACCTCGAGGGCGCCCAGGCACTGCTCAAGGACAGCGACCCGGACATGCGTGAAATGGCCGTGGAAGAAGTCCGCGAAGCCAAAGACAAGCTGGTCGAGCTCGAAGGCGACCTGCAACGCATGCTGCTGCCCAAAGACCCGAACGACGGGCGCAACGTGTTCCTCGAAATCCGCGCCGGTACCGGTGGCGACGAGGCGGCGATCTTTTCCGGCGACCTGTTCCGTATGTACTCGCGTTACGCCGAGCGACGTGGCTGGCGGGTCGAGATTTTGTCCGAGAACATCGGTGAGCACGGCGGCTATAAAGAAGTCATCGCGCGGGTCGAAGGTGACAACGTCTACGGCAAGCTCAAATTCGAGTCCGGCGCGCACCGCGTGCAGCGGGTTCCGGCAACCGAATCCCAGGGCCGTATCCACACCTCGGCGTGCACCGTGGCTGTGTTGCCTGAGCCGGACGAGCAGGAAGCCATTGAAATCAACCCGGCAGACTTGCGTGTCGACACCTACCGCTCGTCGGGCGCTGGTGGTCAGCACGTGAACAAGACCGACTCGGCGATCCGTATTACCCACTTGCCGTCGGGCATTGTGGTCGAGTGCCAGGAAGAACGTTCCCAGCACAAAAACCGTGCGCGGGCCATGTCCTGGCTGTCGGCCAAGCTCAACGACCAGCAGACCAGCGCCGCCGCCAACGCGATTGCCAGCGAGCGCAAGTTGCTGGTGGGCTCGGGCGACCGCTCCGAACGCATCCGCACCTACAACTTCGCCCAGGGCCGGGTCACCGACCATCGGGTCAACCTCACGCTTTATTCCCTCGACGAAATTCTCGCCGGTGGCGTAGACGCGGTGATTGAGCCTTTGCTGGCCGAATACCAGGCCGATCAATTGGCGGCGATAGGTGAATAAATGACCATTATTGCCAGCCTCCTGCGCGCCGCTGACCTGCCAGACTCGCCCACCGCGCGTCTGGATGTGGAACTGTTACTGGCCGCTGCCTTGGGCAAATCGCGCGGCTACCTGCACACCTGGCCGGAAAAAATCGTCAGCAGCGAACACGCGCTGACCTTTGCCGATTACCTGCAGCGTCGTCGCGCGGGTGAGCCGGTGGCCTACATCCTCGGCCAGCAGGGTTTCTGGAAGCTCGACCTGGAGGTCGCGCCGCACACGCTGATCCCGCGTCCGGAAACCGAGCTGCTTGTGGAAGCTGCCCTTGAATTGTTGCCGGCCACGCCTGCCAAGGTCCTCGACCTGGGTACCGGCAGCGGCGCGATCGCCCTGGCCCTGGCCAGCGAGCGCCCGGCCTGGCAGGTCAGCGCCGTCGACCGTGTGCTCGAAGCCGTGGCCCTGGCCGAACGCAACCGCCAGCGCCTGCACCTGAAGAACGCCACGGTGTTGAACAGCCATTGGTTCAGCGCGCTGCAAGGCCAGCGCTTTGACCTGATCATCAGCAACCCGCCTTACATTGCCGATAACGATCCACACCTGGTGGCAGGCGATGTGCGCTTTGAGCCCGCCAGCGCCTTGGTGGCGGGCCATGATGGGCTGGACGATTTACGGTTGATCATCGCCCAGGCCCCAGCCCACTTGAATGCCGGTGGCTGGCTGCTGCTCGAACACGGTTACGACCAAGCTGCGGCGGTACGTGATTTGTTGTCGGGTGAGGGCTTTGAAGAGGTCCACAGCCGCATCGACCTCGGCGGCCACGAACGCATCACGTTGGGGCACCGCCCGTGCTGACCGACCAGGAGCTGTTGCGCTATAGCCGACAGATTCTGTTGCAACATGTCGACATCGACGGCCAATTGCGCCTGAAAAACGCGCGTGCGCTGATCGTCGGCCTCGGTGGGCTCGGCGCGCCGGTGGCGCTGTACCTGGCCGCCGCCGGTGTGGGTGAGCTGCACCTGGCAGACTTCGACACCGTCGACCTGACCAACCTGCAACGCCAGATCATCCATGACACCGCCAGCGTCGGACAGGCCAAGGTCGATTCGGCCATGCGTCGCCTGGCCGCCATTAACCCGGACATTACGTTGGTCGCCCATCGCACTGCGCTGGATGCCGATTCACTCGCCGCCGCAGTGGCTGCGGTAGACGTGGTGCTCGATTGCAGCGACAACTTCTCCACCCGTGAAGCCGTCAACGCCGCTTGCGTTGCAGCTGGCAAGCCTTTGGTCAGCGGCGCGGCCATTCGCCTGGAAGGCCAATTGTCAGTGTTCGACCCGCGCCGCGACGAAAGCCCGTGCTACCACTGTTTATATGGGCACGGCAGCGACACCGAGCTGACCTGCAGCGAAGCCGGTGTGGTCGGTCCGTTGGTCGGGCTGGTCGGTAGCCTGCAAGCACTGGAAGCGCTGAAGTTGCTGGCAGGTTTTGGGGAACCCTTGGTGGGGCGCTTGCTACTGATCAATGCCTTGACCACGCGTTTTCGCGAACTGCGCGTCAAGCGCGATCCCGGCTGCAGCGTGTGCGGGACGGCCCATGGTTAAGGACGCGCCCATCGGTGTGTTCGATTCCGGCGTTGGCGGCCTGTCGGTGCTGGATGAAATCCAGCAGTTGTTGCCCCATGAGTCACTGCTGTACGTGGCTGATGGCGGGCATATCCCCTACGGTGAAAAATCCCCGGCGTTCATTCTTGAGCGTAGCCGTTTGGTCGCCCAGTTTTTCCGCGAACAAGGCGCCAAAGCCTTTGTGATTGCCTGTAACACCGCAACCGTCGCCGCCGTGGCCGATTTGCGCCAGAACTATCCTGACTGGCCTTTGGTGGGCATGGAGCCGGCGGTCAAACCAGCCGCGGCCGCCACCCGCAGTGGCGTGGTCGGCGTGCTCGCCACCACCGGCACATTGCAAAGTGCCAAGTTCGCAGCGTTACTCGACCGCTTTGCCACCGATGTGCGGGTGATTACCCAGCCGTGCCCGGGCCTGGTGGAGTTGATCGAAACCGGTGACCTCAACAGTCCGGCGCTACGCCAGCTGTTGCAGGGCTATGTCGAGCCGCTGCTCAACGCGGGTTGCGACACGATTATTCTCGGCTGTACCCATTACCCCTTCCTCAAGCCGCTTCTGGCACAGATGCTTCCCCCCAGCATCATCCTGATCGACACCGGCGCCGCCGTGGCGCGTCAGCTCAAGCGTCTGCTGGGCGAGCGTGACCTGTTGGCGCCCGGCAATCCCGAGCCGGCGCAGTTCTGGACCAGCGGCGACGTCGATCACCTAAGAAATATCCTACCGACACTCTGGAAATTTCCTGGCGTTGTGCGTAATTTTGGCTTGTGAAAAATTCGTGAAACATCGCGGTTAGAAGCTGAACTTCTGGCATCGCGCAAGCTTCTATAGCGTTAGCCTGTACAAACCATACAACTTCGATCTCAAAGGATGTGCTCTTATGAAGCGCTTGTTCTGTTTGGCTGCGATTGCGGCCGCCGTGGTGGGACACTCGGTTTCGGCTCAGGCCGCAGGCCTGGAGTTTGGGGTGGGGGGCACCAGCGATTCGACCATGACCTATCGCCTTGGGCTGACGTCGGATTGGGATAAAAGCTGGTGGCAGAGCGATACCGGGCGACTGACCGGCTACTGGAGCGGCGCTTACACCTACTGGGATGGCGACAAACGCGCGAGTGTCAGCAGCCTGTCGTTCTCGCCAGTGTTCGTTTATGAGTTTGCGGGAGAGAAGGTCAAGCCTTACATCGAAGCGGGTATCGGTGTAGCGGTGTTCTCACGCACGCGGGTTGAAGACAACAACATCGGCCAGGCTTTCCAGTTCGAAGACCGCCTGGGCTTAGGTTTGCGCTTTGCCGGCGGGCATGAAGTGGGCATTCGCGCCACGCACTATTCCAACGCCGGCATCAGCAGCAATAACGACGGGGTAGAGAGCTACTCGTTGCACTACACCTACCCGTTGTAATTCTGAAGCCTTATGCAAAACCAATGTGGAATCGGGCGGGCTCGCGAACACGGTGTGTCAGACATCTGATGCATCGCCTGACACGGCGCTTTCGCGAGCAAGCCCGCTCCCACATTTTGGATCAGCGATAAGCCGTCGCAATGCCTTGGCGCTCTTCAAGGCACTCCGGTGCACCCATCTCGAACTCCCTACAGATAAGCGGCCGCCGCTCGTAGATCGTGCACATCATCGTGTCCCGATCCAGTGCCGCGCACCAGCCGTCGTCCAGACGCAACATCACTTCACCGCCCCAGTCGTCGGTATCGATAAAGCGTTCCGGCACACCCGTGTCGGTAATCAGCATGACTTCCAGCTGGCAGCAGCAGGCCGCGCACGTCGAGCAGGTGACGGCGGGTTCGGTGATTTGAGTGTGGGGGATGTTGGTCATAGGCGCGCAGTGTAAGGCAAGCGAGTTGCGTGCGCATGAATGCTCTGACGGACGTCAGTGCCCAAGCTGCCGCGCCACCCAGTGCATGACGGGGAACAGGACCGCCCAGAGCAGCGCCAGGCCGATCAGCGTCAGCGTTGTGTCGTAGCCGAAGCGCACACCGGCCAATTGGCTACCGGCATAGTAAGACATCGGCCCGCCCACCGCGCCCAGCAGGCTGGCGCGCCACCAGGGTTGTGCACTCCAGGCCAGGCAATGGCGCAGCGTGGTGGCAAGCAGTGCCCAAAGCATGATCAGCCAGAAGGGAATCAGCGGCCCAGGAAAACCAAAGTGAAACACGCCAAAGGTGCGCAACGAGGTATCGACCACGGTGCCCAACAGGGTCACGGCCAGAATCACTTGGCCTTCTGCAGACCATGAGCTTGTCCACAGCAGGTGGATGGCCAGCACGCCAGCGCCCACCCATAACCAGCGGCTGTCACCGCCAAGCACACAGGCAAACCAGCCGCACTGGAACAGCGCGGCATTGGCCAGCGGTTTAAGCACTGAAACGCCCGAGCAACGGTGGGTTGATCGCCGCAGGCTTGGCCAGCAGCAACTGCGCGGTACCGATTGTTCGCTCCATAAACCCGCCTTCGCAGTAGCACAAGTAGAATTCCCACAGGCGCAGGAAGTACTCATCGTAGCCCAGCTCGGCAAGACGGCCATGGGCGCGACGGAAGTTCTCATGCCACAGGCGCAATGTGCGCGCGTAGTGCAAGCCGAAGTCTTCCATGTGCAGCAGGTTCATGTCGGTGTCGCGGCTGACGATTTGCAGCATGTTCTGCACAGAGGGCAGGGCACCGCCGGGGAAAATATAACGCTGGATAAAGTCGACACTGTTTTTGGCCTGCTCAAAACGCTGCTCACGAATGGTGATGGCTTGCAGCAGCATCAGGCCGTCGCTTTTGAGCAGGTGCGCGCATTGCTTGAAGTAGGTCGGCAGGAAGCGATGGCCGACCGCCTCGATCATCTCGATGGACACCAGCTTGTCGTACTGGCCGGTCAGGTCGCGGTAGTCCTGCAACAACAGCGTCACTTGGTCCTTGAGGCCCAAGCTCTCGATGCGTTTTTCGGTGTAGGCAAACTGCTCTTTGGACAAGGTCGTGGTGGTGACCTTGCAGCCATAGTGCTGCGCCGCATACAGCGCCATGCTGCCCCAACCGGTGCCGATTTCGAGCAAATGGTCGGTGGTTTTGAGTGCGAGCTTCTGGCAGATGCGTTCCAGCTTGTTCAACTGTGCCTGTTCCAGGCTGTCGTCGGGCGTCAGAAACTGCGCCGCCGAATACATCATGGTCGGGTCGAGGAATTCCTCGAACAGGTCGTTGCCCAGGTCATAGTGGGCGGCGATGTTTTTCTGCGAGCCCTTGCGGGTGTTGCGGTTAAGCCAGTGCAGGCCTTGGGTGAACGGCCGCGCCAAGCGCGCCAGGCCGCCTTCCATTGCGTCAAGCACATCAAGGTTGCTGACCATCACGCGTACCACGGCGGTAAGGTCCGGGCTGCTCCAGTAACCGTGGATAAACGCCTCGCCGGCGCCGATCGAGCCATTGGCTGCCACCAAGCCCCAGACCGCCGAATCGTGAATCTGGATTTCGCCCAACAGGTGCGCTTCGCGGGCGCCGAACACCTGGCGCTCGCCGTCCTCGATCACCACCAATTGGCCGTGGCGCAGTTGGCTGAGTTGGCGCAGCACACCTTTGCGCAACAGCGCACTGGTCACGCCGTTGATGTTCAGGCGGTTGGTCTTGACCGATAAGCTAGGGGATTTCATGGCGGCGATCCTTGGTATACCCGACTGCGGTGCGAGAGGCGCCATCGGCGGCCTGATGGGAAAAAATCGGTGTGCGTTTGAGCAACAGGCGCATGGCTTGCCAGTAAATCGCCAGGCAGGTCTTGGCGGTCATCCACGGGAAGCGCCACAGGTAGCGATGCAGGCTGGCGCGGGTCAGCGCTTCCTTTTGCAGGCTCAAGGTGGCGTCGAAGACTTTTTGCGTGCCCTGCCAATCGGCCATGTGCACACCCAGCCTGTCGGCCGGCGGGCTGAAACTCATGCGGTATTCCAGGTCGCGGGGTAAAAACGGCGACACATGGAACGCCTTGGCCACGGCGAAGTGCTGGTGTTCCTCGGCGCCGAGCGCCTGGGCCGGCAGCACATAGTGGTAGCGCTCGCGCCACGGGGTGTTGGTCACTTCACACAGGATCGCGGCCAGTTGCCCATCGGCCTCGAAGCAGTAGAAGAAACTCACCGGATTAAAAGCCAGGCCCCAACTGCGGGCCTGGGTCAGTAGGCAGATAACGCCCTGGGGCTCGCGCCCCAGTGCCTTGCCGACTTCCTGGCGCACGGCATCGCTCAAGCTGATGCCGTGACGCGTAAATTCACGCAGGTAGTCCTGCTGGCGAAAGCCGAAGGGCGCCAGGCGGCTGTTGCCGGCCAGGGGCGATAGGCCGAGCACTTCGTCTTGTTCGCTCAAGTCCAGGTACAGCAGGCCGATGCGGTAGCGAAAGGCGTGGGCCTTGGGCGCAAACCGGCGATGGGCGATCCAGCCGCTGTACAGGGCGCTGTTCATAGGGTTTCGCCAAACGCCTGGGCCACGCGCAATGCGCTGGTCACGCCGTCTTCATGAAAGCCGTTGGCCCAATAGGCGCCGCAATAAAAAGTGTTACGTGCGCCGTGCAATTCTTCCCAGCGGTTTTGTGCGGCCACTGCCGCCAGGCTGTATTGCGGATGCGCATAGGTGTAGCGCGCTAGAATCTTCAGCGGGTTGATCATCGGCGTCTGGTTGAGGCTGACGCAAAAGGTGGTGTCGCTGTGGATGCCTTGCAGGATGTTCATGTCGTAGGTGACGGCCGCCTGGGTTTGCGCGGTGCCGGTCAGACGATAATTCCAGCTGGCCCAGGCCAGTTTGCGATCGGGCAGCAGCCGCGTGTCGGTGTGCAGCACCACGTCATTGTCGGCGTAGGGCAGGGCACCAAGAATATCCTGCTCAGCCTGGCTCGGGTCGGCCAGCAACGCCAAGGCTTGGTCGCTGTGACAGGCAAACACCACGCGGTCAAAGGTCTCGCTGCCGGCGGGGCTGTGGATAACCACGCCATCGCCTGTGCGTTCGACTTTATCCACAGGGCAATTGAGGCGGATCTGCTCGCGAAAGCTGCGGGTCAGCGGTTCGATGTAACGGCTGGAGCCGCCTTCGATCACGCACCACTGCGGCCGGTTGTTCACCGACAACAAGCCGTGGTTCTTGAAAAACCGCACAAAGAACTGCAACGGGAAACCGAGCATGTCCGCCAGCGACATCGACCAGATCGCCGCGCCCATCGGCACGATGTAATGGCGAATAAAGCGTGGGCCATAACCCCCGGCTTCGAGGTAGTCGCCCAGGGTCATGTCGGCGCTGATGCGTTGCTCTTGCAGGTCCAGCGGTGCCTGGCGGTTGAAGCGCAGAATGTCGCGCAACATGCCCCAGAACCCCGGCGACAGAATGTTGCTGCGCTGGGCAAACAGGCTATTGAGGTTATTGCCGTTGTACTCGAAGCCGGCGTGCTGGTCGCACACCGAAAAGCTCATTTCGGTGGGCTTGAAGGTCACGCCGATCTGCCCGAGCAGACGGATGAAATTGGGGTAGGTCCAGTCGTTGAACACGATGAAACCGGTGTCCACGGCATAGCTTTGACCTTCGACCGTGACATTGACGGTGTGGGTATGCCCGCCAATGCGCTCGCCCGCCTCAAACAGCGTGATGTCGTGGCGGCGGCTGAGCAGGTAAGCGCTGGTCAGCCCGGCGATACCGCTGCCGATGATGGCGATCTTCACAGGTCGTCCTTCTTCGGTGGCGGGCTACGCAGCATGCGTTTGCCGATAATCAGCTGCGCGCGGTTGGGCAGCTTCGACAGTGGCCACAGGGTGGCGATAAACATCGCCGGGAAAGCGATTTCCAGCGGGCGCTTTTCCAGCTTGGCGAAGATATGCCTGGCAGCCTTTTCGGCGGACCAGCTCAGCGGCATCGGGAAATCATTGCGTTCGGTCAGTGGCGTGTCGACAAAGCCTGGGCTGATCACCGTGACGTCGATGTTCTCTGGCGACAGGCTGATGCGCAGCGATTCAAACAGGTAACGCAGCCCCGCCTTGGACGCGCCATAGGCTTCGGCGCGTGGCATAGGCAGGTAGGTCACGGCGCTGGCAACCCCGACCAGGTGTGGAGTAAGGCCTTTGCGCAACAGCGGCAATGCAGCTTCGATGCAATAGCTGCTGGCCAATAAGTTGGTACGCACCACGTGCTCGACGATGGAGGAATCGAATTGCCGGGCGTCGACATACTCACAGGTGCCGGCGTTAAGGATCACCGTATCCAATGAGCCCCAGACCGCGTCGATGTGTTCGCCGATCTCGCGCACGGTCTGGCTGTTGGTCAGGTCGCCGGCTACCACCAGCACTTGGCCTGGATAACGCAGGGCGAACGCTTCGAGCGGGCCTTTGCTGCGCGAACTGAGCGCCACGTGCGCGCCACTCTCGAGCAATTCGACGGCCAGGGCGGCACCGATACCACTGCTGGCACCGGTCAACCAATAACGGCGGGGCGGTACAAGGCTCATCCGATTCTCCTTTTCAGCCAACTGACCACACGGCCGACTACCGGTAAGTGTTCATAGAGCAACGCGCCGGCATCGAAATAATCGCGATGGCGGTAGACCTTGTCGCGCCACATCAGGTGCGAGCAACCTTCCACCCGAATCACCTTGCCACTGGCCAGGCGCGGGTGGCAAAAACTCATTTTCCAGCGCAGGTAGCCTTCACCTTCGGCGACTTGGTCGAAGCCATGGAAGTCAAAACGCAACTGGCTGACATTGCTGTACATCTCGGCGAAGTAACCGCGCAAAGCGGGCAGCCCATGCACTTCGTGCAGCGGATCGGTGAAGGCGATGTCCTGGCTGTACAAGCTGTCGAGCAGGTGCAGGTTGTGCTTGTCCAGCGTGGTAAAGGCCTGGGCGAACCGCTGCAGGAAGTCACTCATGTTCGGCGACCTCCTGGCGTGAAGGCAGGTTGCGAAAGGCGGCGAGCGCGCGCTCGCGGGATTTTTTCAGGTCGACAATCGAGCGTGGGTAATCCGCCACGCCGAACAGGCCACCGGCGGCTTCGGGGTTGTGCACTTCTTTCTTGTTCAGCGCCGCCAGCTCTGGCAGCCAGTGCTTGATGAACACCCCTTCGCTGTCGAACTTTTCCGACTGGCTCAACGGGCTGAAAATCCGGAAATACGGCGCCGAGTCGGTGCCGGTGGACGAACTCCACTGCCAGCCGCCGTTGTTGGCGGCCAGGTCGCCGTCGATCAAGTGGCGCATAAAGAAGCGCTCGCCTTCACGCCAGTCGATCAGCAGGTTCTTGGTCAAAAACATTGCCACCACCATGCGCAGGCGATTGTGCATCCAACCGGTTTCCAGCAGTTGGCGCATGGCCGCATCAATAATCGGCAGGCCAGTACGCGCTTGCTGCCAGGCGGCCAAGTCCTTGGGCGCATCACGCCAGGCCAGTGCCTCGGTTTCGGGGCGGAACGCACGGTGGCGCGAGACCCTTGGGTAACCGACCAGAATGTGCTTATAGAACTCGCGCCACAGCAATTCGTTGATCCAGGTGATGGCGCCGATATCGCCGCTTTCGAATTCGCCTTGGTTGGTTTGCAGGGCGGCGTGCAGGCACTGGCGCGGTGAAACCACTCCGGCGGCGAGGTAGGCCGAGAGCTGGCTGGTGCCGGGTTTGGCCGGGAAGTCGCGTTCGTCTTTGTAGTAGCTGATCTGTTGGTCGGCGAAGGCGTCGAGGCGACGGCGGGCTTCTTCTTCACCGGCGGGCCAGAGGGCGCGCAGGGTGTCGCTGGGTGTTGCGAAACCTTCGACCTGATCCGGGATGGTGTCGCTGTTCACCTTCAGCGGTGCCTGTTGTTGCGGCGTGGCCACCAGGCGCGGCAAGGCGCTGTGCAGGCGGCTGTAGCAGACCTTGCGGAACTGACTGAACACCTGGAAGTAAGTACCGGTTTTGGTCAGCACGCTGCCGGGTTGGAAAAGCAATTGGTCAAGGTAGCTGTGAAACGTCACGCCGTCAGCTTCCAGGGCCTTGGCCACGGCCTCATCACGACGGCTTTCATGAATGCCGTATTCCTCGTTGACGTGCACCGAGTCCACCGACAGTTCCCGGCACAGTTTGCCCAGCACGGCGGGTGCCTCGTCCCAGGTGTCGGCGGTGCGAATCCGCAAGGGAATGTTCAGTTCGCCAAGGGCCCGGCTCAAGTGCTTGAGGTTGCGCAGCCAGAAATCGACTTTGCACGGCGCGTCATCATGCGCCAGCCATTGCTGCGGGGTGATCAGGTACACGGCGACAACCGGGCCGCGCTGGCAGGCGGCGGCGAGGGCGGTGTTGTCGTGCAGGCGCAAGTCGGTGCGCAGCCAGATCAAATGCATTTAGACAATTCCACGCTGGATCAATAACTGGTGAGCCGACAACGGGTCTTCGGCCACGAACAAATCAGGAGTGTCACGGGTTAATACGGCTAACTCATCCTGGTGGATGCATACCGTTGGTCCGGCAATCAAAATTGGGCAATTGATACCACCCAACAGTTTGCTGAGTGCCGACAGGTGGAGGGCTTTGCTTGAATACAGCAGCACCGCGCGCGGTTGCAGGTGTTCCACCGCCAGAGCCAGTTCGCCGGTCGGCAAAGGCCAATCAAAAACCTCCACAGGGCAGTCGGCGCTGCTGGCCAACCAGGCGCTGAGCCACAGGTGTGGCTCCAGCGGCACGTCGGACTGGTTGACCAGCAGCAGCGGTGCGCCCTGGAGCTGGCGGTTGTTGTGGTAAATGCGCGCGCCGAACTTGCTGCGCAGCCAGGACAGAAAAAACACCCGTTCCATTTGTGCGCCGAACTGGCCTTGCCAGCGTTGTTCCAGCGCGGTGAGCAGCGGCAGCATCAATTGCTCACACAAGGTGCGCGGCGGGTACAGCGCCATGGCCTGGTTGAACAGGTCGTCGACCCGGCGTTCGGCCAATTCGCTGATTGCGGTGATCAGGTTATGGCGCAGCGCATGCCATTCATTTTCGACGCTGTCGGGGCTGGCCTGGGCCGAATCGATCAGGCCTTTGACCTGGCTGACCGGCACGCCACGGTTGAGCCAGGTCAAAATGGTCTGGATGCGTTGCACATGTTCGGCGCTGAACAGCCGATGGCCCTTGGGTGTGCGCTGGGGCACGATCAAGCCATAACGGCGCTCCCAGGCGCGCAGGGTGACGGCGTTGACGCCGGTCTGGCGCGCCACTTCGCGAATCGGCAACCAGCCGTCTTCGATGGCTTGGGCGATGTCTTCGACAGGGTCGTCTTGCAGGGCAGGTGTCATGGTCTAGATCGCATTACGCAGGCTGAGGTTTTCCGGGTGCGGCTGCAGGTAAGCCTGCTGCGCGATGTAGCGGTCCGGGTGTTGGCGAAAGTGATGTTTGAGCAAGGTCAGCGGCACCACCAGCGGCACGATGCCGGTGCGGTATTGGCCGATGACGGTTTGCATTTCCTGCTTGTCATCGGCGCTGATGGCCTGCTTGAGGTAGCCGCTGATGTGTTGCAGCACATTGGTGTGGGTGCCGCGGGTGGCGCACTTTTTCAGGCCGCTCATCAACTCGCTGAAATAGCCGGCGGCCAGTTCATCCAGGTTGATGCCCTTGCCCATGCTGCCCAGCAGGTGGCCAAGGCTTTTGTAATGCACGGGGCTGTGGGCCATCAGCAAGTATTTGTAGCGCGCGTGGAACGCCAGCAGGCGGTGACGGGTGAGGCCTTCGGCCAGCAATTGTTGCCAGCTGGCGTATACGAATACACGGGTGAGGAAGTTCTCGCGCAGCACCGGGTCATTCAATCGGCCGTCTTCTTCCACCGGCAGGTTGGGGTGGCGTGCGCAAAATGCCTGGGCATAAATGCCGCGACCGCCGCCATCGACGGGCGTGCCGTTGTCGCGATAGACCTTGACCCGCTCCAGCCCGCACGACGGCGACTTCTGCATGAAGATGTAGCCGCACAGGTCAGTGTGCTCGGCAGCCATCTGCTGGCCGTAATCATCCAATGGCTGCGTCACATTGAGTTCACGATGCACGGTGCCGACGGCCTGCGGGTGGGCAGGGTCACCTACCAGGCGAATCGGTTCGCGCGGAATGCCCAGGCCGATCGCCACTTCGGGGCACAACGGCACGAAGTCGAAATAGTCGGCGAGGGTTTGGCTGCACAGCAGGGATTGTTTGTGGCCGCCGTTGAAGCGCACGTTCTCGCCCAACAGGCAGGCGCTGATAGCGATCTTCGGTTTTGCGATGCTGGACATGGCCGAACCTCTGCAAGATTCCTGTACAACTTTTAAAGTTTGTACAACTAAACCTCATCATAGGTTTGATGCTGTACAAGTCAAATGTTTTGTACAAGTATTTGCGGCGGAAGCTATTTCCAGCCGATGCGCCAGTCTTCGGCGTTTTGCAAGGTTTGCCAGGCGAAGCGTTCGGCGCGGCGGGTCATGACCGCTTGCAGCTCGATTTCGAGCACGGTGCCTTCATCATCACGGAACAGTTCGGTGACGAGGAAGTGTTTTTCCTTGTTGCGCGGGCGTGCTGCTGTCCACTTCGACAGCAGCAATTTCGTCGGGTTGATACGGTTCATTGCAGGTGCTCTATCAGGCGGCGTGCGGCTTCCTGGCCGCTGAGCCACGCGCCTTCGACTCGCCCGGACAGGCACCAGTCACCACACACATACAAGCCCAGGTCGGCGTCGGCCAGCACGCCGAATTCATGCCGCTCCGATGGCCTGGCGTAGAGCCAACGGTGGGCAAGGCTGAAGGACGGCGCGGGCATGGCGCTGTGCAGCAGTTCGGCGAAGGCACCATGCAGGTGTTCGATCACCGCTTCTCTGGGCAGGTCCAGGTTGGCCTTGCTCCAGGCGCTGGTGGCGTGCAACACCCAGGTGTCGAGGGTGGCGTCACGCCCAGGTTTGCTGCGGTTGCGCGCCAGCCAGTCGAGCGGGCTGTCTTGCACAAAACAGCCTTGCATCGGCGTATCCAGCGGCGTGTCGAAGGCGAGTGCGACGGCCCAGGTCGGGTCCATCTTCACTCCGGCGGCGGCACTTGCCAGCTTGGGCGCGGCAGCCAGCAGGGCAGTGGCCTGGGGCGCCGGCGTGGCAATCACCACGTGGCTGAACGGGCCATGATTGCCGCCGTCGGCGTCCAGCAGGTTCCAGTGCTGTTTGCCTTGGAACACTTCGGTGATGCGGCAACCGAATTCCACCGGCAAGTCGTCAAGCAATGCGCGGGTAATGGCGCTCATGCGCGGCGTGCCGACCCAGCGTATCTGCTCGTCGGGGGAGGGCGTGAGCTGGCCGGACTTGAAGTTGTAGAGCTGCGGTTTCCACTGTTCGGCCCAGCCATTGCTCTGCCAGCGTTGTACTTCGTTGACGAAGCGCCGGTCGCGGGCTGTGAAGTATTGCGCGCCCATGTCCAGGGCGCCGGCATCGCTGCGCTTGCTGGACATGCGGCCACCACTGCCATGGCTTTTATCGAAAAGTTGTACAACGTGCCCCGCGTCTCGTAACGCTCGGGCGGCGGAGAGACCGGCGATGCCGGTGCCGATGATCGCGATGGGAACAGTCATGGGGGGCCTCGTTTTACCTTTGAGTACAGACTACGCCGACACCCATAGCTGTACAATATTGTTTTTTGGTATAAGTTTTGGCGTACCTGTTCTAACGGCGTGACCTATGGTTAAGGGTGCGGGTTAAGAAGGAGGCTTGAATTGGCCTCTGCAACCAACGTAACGCCCACTTACAAAAGATCCCTGCTTATAAAATAGACTAGCGATGGGCGGCAAACGTTACATGAGGAGAAACCCATGCATATTTTGCTGACCGGCGGTACGGGTTTGATTGGTCGTCAACTCTGCCTGCACTGGCTTGCCCAAGGGCATCGCCTGACGGTGTGGAGTCGCGAGCCGGATACTGTGGCCAAATGGTGCGGTGCCGAGGTACTCGGTGTCGGCCGTTTGCAAGACGTGATCGGCACTGTGGATGCGGTGGTCAACCTGGCTGGCGCGCCGATTGCCGATCGCCCGTGGACCAAAAAGCGCAAGGCATTGCTGTGGAGCAGCCGCATCAGCCACACCGAAACCTTGCTGGCTTGGATGGAAGGCCTGGCGCAAAAGCCGGCCGTGCTGATTTCGGGCTCTGCCGTGGGTTGGTACGGCGACGGCGGCGAGCGCGAACTGACCGAAGCCAGTGGCCCGGTGCAGGATGATTTCCCCAGCCAATTGTGCATCGCCTGGGAAGAAACCGCGTTGCGTGCCGAAGCCTTCGGCACCCGCGTGGTGCTGGTGCGCACCGGCCTGGTGTTGGCGGCCAAGGGCGGCTTTTTGTCGCGGCTGCTGCTGCCGTTCAAACTGGGGCTGGGCGGGCCTATCGGCAATGGTCGGCAGTGGATGCCGTGGGTCCATATCAAAGATCAAATTGCCCTGATTGATTTTCTTCTGCACAACGCTGACGCCAGCGGTCCTTATAATGCCTGCGCGCCACGCCCGGTACGTAACAGCGAGTTCGCCAAGACCTTGGGGCAGGTGCTGCACCGCCCAGCGTTCATGCCGATGCCGGCGTTTGCCTTGAAGGTCGGCCTGGGCGAGTTGTCCGGGTTGCTGCTGGGCGGGCAGAAGGCCGTGCCCGAACGGTTGCTGGCCGCCGGTTTCACTTTTCAGTTCACTGAGTTGCACGCGGCCCTGGAAGACTTGTCCAGCCGCCTCTAGCCATAGGATGTTGCATGACGGATCACGCGTTGTTACTGGTCAATCTGGGTTCACCGGCATCCACTTCGGTGACCGATGTGCGCAGCTACCTTAATCAGTTCCTGATGGACCCTTATGTGATCGACCTGCCGTGGCCGGTGCGGCGCTTGCTGGTGTCGCTGATCCTGATCAAGCGCCCTGAGCAGTCGGCGCATGCCTACGCCTCGATCTGGTGGGAAGAGGGTTCGCCGCTTGTGGTCCTGAGCCGTCGCTTGCAAGCGCAAATGACCCAGCAGTGGACCCACGGCCCGGTGGAATTGGCAATGCGCTACGGCGAGCCGTCGCTTGAAACCACCCTTACGCGCCTTGGGGCTCAAGGCATTCAAAAAGTCACCCTGGCGCCGCTGTATCCGCAGTTCGCTGACAGCACCGTGACCACGGTGATTGAAGAAGCCAAGCGTGTGGTCCGCGACAAGCAGCTCAACGTGCAGTTTTCTATCTTGCAGCCGTTCTACGATCAGCCGGAATACCTCGATGCCTTGGTCGCCAGCGCCCGGCCGTACGTGGCGCAGGCATTCGATCACTTGTTGCTGAGCTTCCATGGGTTGCCTGAGCGCCATCTGAAAAAACTCGACCCCACAGGCCAGCATTGCTTCAAGGATGCTGACTGCTGCAAGAACGCTTCGCCCGAGGTGCTTGCCACCTGCTACCGCGCCCAGTGCTTCAGCGTGGCGCGCGACTTTGCCGCGCGCATGGGCTTGCCGGAGGGCAAGTGGTCGGTGGCGTTCCAGTCGCGGTTGGGCCGCGCCAAGTGGATCGAACCCTACACCGAAGCTCGCCTGGAGACTTTGGCCCAGCAAGGCGTGAAAAAGCTGCTGGTGATGTGCCCGGCGTTTGTCGCCGATTGCATCGAGACCCTCGAGGAGATTGGCGATCGCGGGCTGGAACAGTTCCGCGAGGCAGGGGGCGAGGAGTTGGTGTTGGTGCCGTGCTTGAACGATGACCCGCAGTGGGCGGCGGCGCTCAATACGCTGTGCGAGCGGGCGCCGTTGTCACTCTAATCAAGCCAAACACACACTAAATGTGGGAGCGGGCTTGCTCGCGAATGCGGTGGATCAGTCAATACATCCGGTGACTGACACTCCGCCTTCGCGAGCAAGCCCGCTCCCACATTGATGGTGCCCACTTTGAGTTTTGGGTGTTTATTCGTGGTGCGGCTCACCAAGGAAGGTCAGCGAAGTGAACAGCCCACGGGTGGCCGCGTCGGCGTTGTCTTTCAGCGGCACTTCAACCTGCGCAGCAATCACATTCAGCCCTTCATTACGCACCAGCACCTGAGCGCGGCCGTCCTTGTCGGTCTCGGTGCTCACGGTGTTCGGCGCATTGCGATAATCACCCACCAGTTTGATCCCCGCCGCAGGTTTGCCGTCCAGCAACACCCGCACCGGCAGTGACTTGCCGGGCCCTACGGTCAGCGGGTCGACTTCCGGCAGAATCACGAGCTTGAGCTGATCCAGCTTGGGCAGCTTCGCCCCCGGCTGGTAAATCGCCAGGCTGTACTTGAAGGTCTGGGTCGACTCAATCGCCCCCGGCACCTTACTGCGGCCCTGGTTGATCCACTTTTTGTCCGCCGTCTGCGACCACATGCCGTTGTCCAGGGCCACCGCCAGCACGGCCGGTGATTTGAGCGGCTTCAGGCGTGCATGGTCGGGCAGGCGCTCCACGGTCACCGGGATCATCTTGCCGCCGGCGTCATACGCCCAGGCACCGCTGATTTTCTGTGCCTTGAAGGCATTGTCCTCGGCGCCGTGGCCGTAGATCACTTCGATATTGCCGCGCCGCTGTTCGGTCCACAGGCCGTGGGCCGAGACTTGGGTGGCAAACAGCAGGCCGATGACGGCCAGGGATTTGAAAGCATGCATGGTGGCGTCCTGTTACAGGTTGAGGGTCAGGCTGACGGTGAAGTTGCGCGGCTCACCGGGCATAACCCAGTAATTGCTGTAGGAGCGCTCGTAGTACTTTTCGTCGAATAAGTTATTGAGGTTCAAGCCCACGGTGACCTTGTCACTGGCCTTGTAGTGGGCCAGCAGGTCGACGGTGTGATACGCCGGCAGCTCGAAGCTACCGCCGGCCTCGCCGGAGCGATCGCCGACGTAGGTAAATGCCGCGCCCAGGTCTGAGCCGCGCAGTGCGCCGTCCTGAAACTCATACACGCCCAGCAGGCTGCCGCTGCGCTTGGCCACGCCGAGAATCCGGCTGCCGGTGGGAATGGTTTTGTCGCCTTTGGTCACTTCGGCGTCGATGTAGGCAAAGGCGCCGATCACGCGTACCGCGTCCGTCACTTGCCCGCTCAGTTGCAGGTCAAAACCCTGGCTGCGCGCCTTGCCCATGGCGCGGTTGGTGTCGGTGGCCGGGTCCAGCGCCAGCACGTTTTGTTTGTCGATATGAAAGGCGGCCAGGGTGGTGCTCAAGCGGTCGTCAAACAGCTCACTCTTGATGCCCACTTCATAGCCCACGCCTTCTTCCGGTTTGAAGGATTTACCGCCGGCGTCCAGGCCATTGTTGGGTTTGAACGAGGTGGAGGCGTTGGCAAACACGCCGACTTGCGGCGTGAGTTGGTAGAGCAAACCGGCGCGCTGGGTGAGGGCGTCGTGGGTCTGACGGCTCTTGGCGTGGTTGCGGGTGAAGTCATCGGTGCTTTGCTCGAAATGCTCAAAGCGTGCGCCGACCATGCCGCGCAGGCGGTCGGTGAAGATGATCTGGTCTTGCAGGTTCAACGCCTGGCTTTTCACCTGCTCGTAGAAGTCAGTACCGGAACGTGCGCCGTTGGGTTTGGGCTGGCCGTAGACGGGTTTGTAGATGTCGATGGGGTAGAGGCTGCCGCCGATCGCGGTGACGCGTTCCTTCTTGCGGTAGTCCTCGTATTCGGTGCCGATCAGCAACTCATGCTGCCAACTGCCGATATCGAACATGCCGCGCAATTCAAGCTGGGTGATGCTGTCGTGCCAACCCGTCGAGCGTTCGCGGTAACGACGATTGACGGTGTGGCCGCCTGCATTCAGTGCGCGGCTTTCCGAGGCGTCGCCCCACAGGCTGCCCTGTTTGTAATGGCTGGCCAGGCGCAGTTGCCAGGCGTCGTTGAGGTGATGTTCCAACGCGGCCTGGATGCGGTTGTTGTGGTTGCGGATATTGCCGTCATTGGGTTCGCCGAGGAAGGTGGAGCGCGACATGCCCTGCGGCGCGACGATGCCACGGTCGAAGGTGGAGCTGTGGCGCACAAATTCGCTTTCCACCAGCAGGCGGGTGTCCGGGTCCAATTGCCAGCTGAAAGACGGTGCGACGAACACGCGCTGGGCGTCGACGTGATCACGGAAGCTGTGGTTGTCCTCCACCGCCAGGTTGACCCGCGACAGCACGCGGCCTTCGTCATCCAGCGGGGTGTTCACATCCAGCGCAGTGCGGTAGCGGTCCCAACTGCCGGCGCTGGTTTGCAGGGTGGTGAAGGCTTCGGGCTGCGGCTTCTTGGTGACAATGTTCACCGTGCCGCCCGGATCGCCACGCCCATACAGGCTGGCGGCGGGGCCTTTGAGCACTTCGATGCGCTCGATATTGGCCGCGTCCGGTGTGCTCGGGTAGCCACGGTTGGCGCTGAAACCGTCCTGGTAAAACTCCGATGTGGTGAAGCCGCGCACGCTGTATTCGTAAAGCGTGAGGCCGCCGAAGTTGTTCTGCTTGGACACGCCGCCAGCAAATTCCAGGGCACGTTCCACGTTGGTACTGCCCAGGTCCTTGAGCACCGTGGCCGGAATTACGCTGATTGATTGTGGGATGTCACGCAGGGCCGTGTCGGTCTTGGTCGCGCTGGCGGAACGGGTGGCGCGGTAGCCTGTAACCGGGCCGGTGGCGGATTCATAGGCGTCGCTGGTGACGCTGATGGTGTCCAGTTCAACGCTGTTGTCTTCGGCGTAGACGGGGTCGAGCAACAAGCCCAGGGCCAGGCCAGCCAGGGGGGCAAATCTTCGAGACGGCATGATAGAGCGTTCCAATAGCGATATTGAAACAATATAACATGACCAATGAGAATGAATTCCTTTAGAAATATTAGGTTACAGGAGCCCGCGCACGGGCTCCCACAGCCGTTATTCCTCTTCTTTGACCGGTGCCGGCGGTGGCCGCAGGCCGATTTCCGCCACCAGCTTGATCTCTTTGCCGTTGCGCATCACCTGGATGACCACCTTGTCGGTCGGTTTGATCCGTGCGACCTGGTTCATCGACTTGCGGCCGTCGCCGGCTGGTTCGCCGTCGATGCTGAGGATCACATCACCCAATTGCAGGCCGGCTTTTTGCGCCGGGCCATCGCGGAAAATCCCGGCGACCACGATGCCTGGGCGACCGGTCAGGCCGAACGACTCGGCCAGTTCCTTGGTCAAGGGCTGAACTTCAATGCCCATCCAGCCGCGAATCACCTGGCCGTGTTCAATGATCGCCTTCATCACCTCCATCGCCAGCTTCACCGGGATCGCAAAGCCGATGCCCTGGGAGCCGCCGGACTTGGAGAAGATCGCGGTGTTGATGCCGGTCAGGTTGCCATTGGCATCCACCAGCGCGCCGCCGGAGTTGCCGGGGTTGATGGCCGCGTCGGTCTGGATAAAGTCTTCGTAGCTGTTAAGCCCCAACTGGTTGCGCCCGGTGGCGCTGATAATGCCCATGGTCACGGTCTGGCCAACCCCGAACGGGTTGCCGATGGCCAGTGCCACGTCACCCACGCGCAGCCCTTCGGAGCGGCCGATGGTGATGGAGGGCAGGCTTTTCAAATCGATCTTGAGTACGGCGAGGTCGGTTTCCGGGTCGCTGCCGACCACACGGGCCAGGGTCTCACGGCCGTCGCGCAGGGCCACCACAATCTGGTCGGCGCCGCTGGTCACGTGGTTGTTGGTGAGGATGTAGCCTTCCGGGCTCATGATCACGCCCGAACCCAGGCTCGATTCCATGCGGCGCTGCTTGGGGCCGTTGTCGCCGAAATAGCGGCGAAATTGCGGGTCTTCAAACAACGGGTGCGCCGGTTTGTTGATGACTTTGGTGGTGTACAGGTTGACCACGGCGGGCGCGGCGATAACCACGGCGTCTGCGTAGGTGACCGGGCCTTGCACCACGGAGCTGGTTTGCGGGGCCTGTTGCAGGTTCACATCCAGGCTGGGTAAGCCCACCCATTGGGGATAACGCTGAATAATCAGCATCGCGATCAGCACGCCAGCCAACAATGGCCATCCAAAAAAACGCAGTGCCTTGAGCATCAAGTAAGTCCTGACAGGTTGCAGGGGGCGGGAGAGCGCCCATAATGTTGCGCATTATACGAGGCTGCGAGCGCCTCGGAACGGGATATTTAGGAGTCTTTTATGGCTGTCCCCCTTAGCACCCTGGTCGAGGAAGCGGACCGCTACCTTGGCAGCGCAAAAATTGCCGATTATTGCCCCAATGGCCTGCAGGTCGAGGGGCGCCCGCAGGTGATGCGCATCGTCAGCGGCGTCACGGCCAGCCAGGCGTTGCTGGATGCAGCGGTTGAAGCCCAGGCCGACCTGGTGCTGGTGCACCACGGTTATTTCTGGAAAGGCGAAAACCCGTGTATCACCGGCATGAAGCAGCGCCGCCTGAAAACCCTGCTCAAGCACGACATCAGCCTGCTGGCCTACCACCTGCCGCTGGACCTGCACCCGGAAGTGGGCAACAACGTGCAACTCGCCCGTCAGTTGGACATCACCGTCGAAGGCCCGCTGGATCCGAACAACCCGAAAATCGTCGGCCTGGTCGGCTCCCTGGCCGAACCCTTGTCACCGCGTGATTTTGCCCGCCGTGTGCAGGATGTAATGGGCCGCGAGCCACTCTTGATCGAAGGCAGCGAGATGATCCGCCGTGTGGGTTGGTGCACCGGCGGCGGGCAAGGCTACATCGACGATGCGATTGCTGCCGGCGTCGACCTGTACTTGAGCGGCGAAGCGTCAGAGCAAACCTTCCACAGCGCGCGGGAAAACGACATCAGCTTTATTGCTGCGGGCCATCACGCCACTGAGCGTTATGGTGTGCAGGCATTGGGTGACTATTTGGCGCGGCGTTTCGCGCTGGAGCATTTGTTCATCGATTGCCCTAACCCAATCTAATGTGGGAGCTGGCCTGAACCAGTTCCACCCCAAACTGTGGGGCATATTCATATACCGTTTCGATCTAGCTGGCTCCCTGAATAGAAGAAGGTGCTGTGCTAGCATGCCCCGCTCGAACACGGCCCGCTGGCCGTCCATAAGATCGTTTTTCCGTGAGTAGCCATGGTCGACAAACTGACGCATCTGAAACAGCTGGAGGCGGAAAGCATCCACATCATCCGCGAGGTCGCCGCCGAGTTCGACAACCCGGTGATGCTCTACTCGATCGGTAAAGACTCCGCCGTGATGCTGCACCTGGCGCGCAAGGCCTTCTTCCCGGGCAAATTGCCGTTCCCGGTGATGCACGTCGACACCCGCTGGAAATTCCAGGAGATGTACAAGTTCCGCGACAAAATGGTCGAAGAGCTGGGCCTGGACCTGATCACCCATATCAACCCCGATGGCGTGGCGCAGAACATCAACCCGTTCACCCACGGCAGCGCCAAGCACACCGACATCATGAAGACCGAAGGACTCAAGCAGGCCTTGGACAAGCATGGTTTCGACGCAGCCTTCGGCGGTGCCCGTCGCGATGAAGAGAAGTCCCGCGCCAAAGAGCGCGTGTACTCGTTCCGCGATAGCAAACACCGTTGGGACCCGAAGAACCAGCGCCCCGAGCTGTGGAACGTCTACAACGGCAACGTCAACAAGGGTGAGTCGATCCGTGTGTTCCCGCTGTCCAACTGGACCGAGCTGGACATCTGGCAGTACATCTACCTAGAAGGCATCCCGATTGTGCCGCTGTACTTCGCCGCCGAGCGCGACGTGATCGAGAAGAACGGCACGTTGATCATGATCGACGACGACCGCATCCTCGAGCACTTGTCCGACGAAGACAAAGCCCGAATCGTCAAAAAGAAAGTACGTTTCCGTACCCTTGGCTGCTACCCGTTGACGGGCGCGGTGGAGTCCGAAGCCGAGACGCTGACGGACATCATTCAGGAAATGCTCCTGACGCGAACTTCCGAGCGCCAGGGCCGGGTCATCGACCACGATGGCGCAGGCTCCATGGAAGATAAAAAACGTCAAGGGTACTTTTAAGCTTCGAGTTACAAGCGGCA
This sequence comes from Pseudomonas onubensis, assembly GCF_965653655.1. Classification (NCBI taxonomy): domain Bacteria; kingdom Pseudomonadati; phylum Pseudomonadota; class Gammaproteobacteria; order Pseudomonadales; family Pseudomonadaceae; genus Pseudomonas; species Pseudomonas onubensis. The sequence goes on from NZ_CBFHAZ010000002.1 coordinate 96,392, forward strand.
AGCTGCAAGTTAAAGGCGGTACGCGTAATTTTGCAGCTTGGTGCTTGCAGCCGGCTGTTGCGAGCCGCTATTGAGTGACTCGTAATGGATTTCGAGAAATTGGTTGTCTGGCAGAGAAGCAAGTGTTTGGCGGTGGGGATCTATAGAGCGTTTGCGCAGTGCGGGGATTTTGGCTTCAAGGATCAAATCACCCGGTCTGCACTTTCGGTGCCTTCCAATATTGCTGAAGGCATGGAACGTCGTGGCAGCAAAGAGAAAGCTCACTTTCTTTGGATTGCGAAAGCTTCTTGTGGAGAGCTACGGACTCAGATTCTCATCGGTCGTGACATCGCTTACATCGCCCGCCCGCTGGCTGAAAACTGGATTACAGAAACTCGCGAGCTCTCAAAAATGCTCTGCGGCTTGATCAACAAAATTTCTGACTAGCTGTACGCCGACAAGCTTGCCGCTTGAAGCTTACAGCTTGGAGCTTGAACGCAATGAGCCATCAATCTGATTTGATCAGCGAGGACATCCTCGCGTACCTGGGCCAGCACGAGCGCAAAGAGATGTTGCGCTTCCTGACCTGCGGCAACGTCGACGACGGCAAGAGCACCCTGATCGGGCGCCTGCTGCACGACTCCAAGATGATCTACGAAGATCACCTGGAAGCCATCACCCGTGATTCGAAAAAATCCGGCACCACCGGCGATGACATCGACCTGGCCTTGCTGGTCGACGGCCTGCAGGCCGAGCGTGAGCAGGGCATCACCATCGATGTTGCCTACCGCTACTTCTCCACCGCCAAGCGCAAATTCATCATCGCCGACACCCCCGGCCATGAGCAGTACACCCGCAACATGGCCACCGGTGCGTCCACCTGTGACCTGGCGATCATCCTGATCGACGCCCGCTATGGCGTGCAGACCCAGACCCGTCGCCACAGCTATATCGCCTCGTTGCTGGGCATCAAGCACATCGTGATTGCCGTCAACAAGATGGACATCAATGGCTTCGACCAAAGCGTGTTCGAGTCGATCAAGGCCGATTACCTGAAGTTCGCCGAAGGCATCGCCTTTAAGCCGAGCACCATGGCGTTCGTGCCGATGTCGGCGCTCAAGGGTGACAACGTGGTGAACAAGAGCGAGCGTTCGCCCTGGTACACCGGCCAGTCGCTGATGGAGATCCTTGAAACCGTCGAGATCGCCAATGACCGCAACTACACCGACCTGCGTTTCCCGGTGCAGTACGTCAACCGTCCGAACCTGAACTTCCGTGGTTTCGCCGGCACCCTGGCCAGCGGCATCGTGCACAAGGGCGACGAAGTGGTGGTGTTGCCGTCGGGCAAGAGCAGCCGCGTCAAATCCATCGTTACCTTCGAAGGTGAGTTGGAGCACGCAGGCCCAGGCCAGGCCGTGACCCTGACCATGGAAGACGAGATCGACATCTCCCGTGGCGACCTGCTGGTGCATGCCGACAACGTGCCGCAAGTCACCGACGCTTTCGACGCCATGCTGGTGTGGATGGCCGAAGAGCCGATGCTGCCGGGCAAGAAATACGACATCAAGCGCGCCACCAGCTACGTGCCGGGTTCGATCACCAGCATCGTGCACCGCGTGGACGTGAACACCCTGGCCGAAGGCCCGGCAAGTTCGCTGCAATTGAACGAGATTGGCAGGGTCAAGGTCAGCCTCGACGCCGCCATTGCGTTGGATGGCTATGACAGCAACCGCACCACCGGTGCGTTTATCGTCATCGACCGTTTGACCAACGGCACCGTGGCTGCGGGCATGATCATCGCGCCGCCGGTGGGCCATGGTGGCACTGCGCAACACGGCAACCTCGCCCATGTAGCCACCGAAGAACGCGCCCTGCGCTTCGGCCAGCAACCGGCCACCGTGTTGTTCAGCGGCCTGTCCGGCGCCGGCAAAAGCACTTTGGCTTATGCGGTTGAGCGCAAGCTGTTCGACATGGGCCGTGCGGTATTCGTACTGGATGGCCAGAACCTGCGTCACGACCTGAACAAGGGCTTGCCGCAGGACCGCGCCGGGCGTACCGAGAACTGGCGCCGTGCTGCTCACGTGGCGCGTCAGTTCAACGAAGCCGGCTTGCTGACTCTGGCGGCCTTCGTTGCTCCGGATGCCGAAGGCCGTGAACAGGCCAAGGCGCTGATCGGCAGCGACCGCTTGCTGACGGTCTACGTGCAGGCATCGCCGCTGGTGTGCGCCGAGCGTGATCCGCAAGGCCTGTACGCTGCGGGTGGGGATAACATCCCAGGCGAGTCCTTCCCGTACGACGTGCCGTTGAATGCCGACCTGGTAATCGACACCCAGGCCACGTCGCTGGAAGACAGCGTCAAGCAAGTGCTGGAGCTGTTGCGCCAGCGCGGCGCGATCTAACCCTCGCTGCCACAAAAAAGCCCGCCACCGATGACTCGGTGGCGGGCTTTTTCATGGACTCTTGAAAACAACTCGGTCAAATGTGGGAGCGGGCTTGCTCGCGAAAGCGGAGTGTCAGTCAATACATGTGTGGCTGACCCACCGTATTCGCGAGCAAGCCCGCTCCCACATTTTGATCACTTGTTATCCGGGAAGTCTGTGTGCAGTTTGGCCAGCAGTTGGTCTTTGTCTTCCCACAACTGGTTAATCCACCCCTGGAACGCCAGCCGATACTCCCCATCCTGCTCATAATTCTTGCCGATAAACCCGGCCGGAATCTGCACTTCCTCAAACTGCACCACCACGTCCTGCACATTCCCGCACAACAAATCCCAATAACCTGGGCGCCCGGCTGGGTAGTGGATGGTCACGTTCACCAATGACTTGAGCTGCTCGCCCATGGCATCCAGCACAAACGCAATTCCGCCCGCCTTGGGCTTGAGCAGGTAACGGAACGGCGACTTCTGCTGCGCATGCTTACCCGGCGTAAACCGCGTGCCTTCGGCAAAGTTGAAAATACCCACCGGGTTGTCGCGAAATTTCGCACAGGTCTTGCGCGTGGTTTCCAGGTCTTTGCCTTTCTTTTCCGGGTGTTTTTCCAGATATGCCTTGGTGTAGCGCTTCATAAACGGAAAGCCCAGCGCCCACCATGCCAGGCCAATCACCGGCACCCAGATCAGCTCTTGCTTGAGGAAGAACTTCAGTGGGCGAATCCGCCGATTGAGCACGTATTGCAACACCATGATGTCGACCCAGCTCTGGTGGTTGCTGGTCACCAGATACGAGTGCTGATAGTCCAGGCCTTCAAGGCCCGTCAGGTGCCAGCGCGTGCGCCGCACCAGGTTCATCCAGCCCTTGTTATTGGTCACCCAGGCTTCGTGCGTATGGTTCATCAGCCATTCGCTGAAGCGTTTGGCAAATGGCAGCGCCTTGAACAGCGCGACGATAAACAGGAACGAACACAGCAGGATCGTGTTCAGCGCCAACAACAAGGACGCGATAACCCCGCGCACGGCGGCAGGTAGAAAATCCAGCATTTAGATATCCATAGGTCGGTTGGCGGCTTGGATCGCCGTCAGGGCGATGGTGTACACGATGTCGTCCACTTGTGCGCCGCGCGGCAGGTCGTTCACCGGTTTGCGCAGGCCTTGCAGCATTGGCCCCAGGCTCACGCAATCGGCGCTGCGTTGCACCGCTTTATGGGTGGTGTTGCCGGTGTTCAGGTCCGGGAACACAAATACGGTGGCTTTGCCGGCGACCTGGCTATTGGGCGCCAACTGCCTTGCGACAGTTTCATTGGCGGCGGCATCGTACTGCAACGGCCCGTCGATCAGCAGCGAGCTTTGCTGTTCGTGGGCGAGCAGGGTGGCTTCGCGGACTTTTTCGACTTCTTCGCCGCTGGCGGAGTCACCGCTGGAATAGCTGATCATCGCCACCCGTGGGGTGATGCCGAAGGCGGCGGCCGAGTCGGCGCTTTGCAGGGCGATTTCCGCCAGTTCCACGGCGCTTGGGTGCGGGTTCATCACGCAGTCGCCGTACACCAGCACCTGCTCGGGGAACAGCATAAAGAACACCGACGACACCAGGGTGCAGCCCGGCGCCGTTTTGATCAATTGCAGGGCAGGGCGGATCGTGTTGGCGGTGGAGTGAATAACCCCGGAGACCAGGCCGTCCACTTCATCCAGCGCGAGCATCATGGTGGCGATCACCACCGTATCTTCCAATTGTTGCTCGGCCATCGGCGCGTTGAGGCTCTTGCTTTTGCGCAGTGCGACCATCGGCTCGACGTAGCGCTGGCGAATCAGGTCCGGGTCGAGAATCTCCAGGCCTTCGGGCAATTCGATGCCGTGGGCGCGGGCGACGGCTTCCACGTCGGCAGGTTTGGCCAGCAGCACGCAGCGCGCAATGCCCCGAGCCTGGCAGATGGCGGCGGCCTGCACGGTCAACGGCTCGCTGCCTTCGGGCAACACGATGCGTTTGTTGGCGGCCTGGGCGCGCTGGATCAACTGATAGCGGAACACCGCCGGCGACAGGCGCATTTCCCGTGGCGTGCCGCAGCGTTGGTGCAGCCAGCGTGCATCGAGGTGGCTGGCGACGAAATCGGTGATGATCTCCGCACGCTCGCGGTCATCAATCGGGATTTCTTTATTGAGGCTGTTGAGCTGGTTCGCCGTGTCGTAGGAACCGGTGCTTACCGACAACACCGGCAGCCCGGCCTGGAAAGCGCCACGGCACAGATCCATGATGCGCGGGTCGGGCAGGGTGTCGCTGGTCAACAGCAGGCCTGCCAGGGGTACGCCGTTGATCGCGGCAAGGCTGACGGCCAGGATGATGTCGTCACGGTCGCCCGGCGTTACCACCAGCACGCCCGGTTTCAGCAGCTCTACGGTGTTACGCATGGTGCGCGCGCAGATGATGATCTTGGTCATGCGCCGGGTTTCGTAGTCGCCGGCGTTGAGGATCTGCGCGCCCATCAGGTCGGCCACGTCGCGGGTGCGCGGGGCGTTGAGTTCGGGCTGGTAAGGGATGCAACCGAGCAGGCGGAAATCGCCGCTGCGCAACAGGGGCGAATGCTCCTTGAGGCGCGCCGAGAAGGCTTCCATGCTTTCGTCGGTGCGCACCTTGTTGAGGATCACACCCAGCACTTTCGGGTCTTTGGGGCCGCCAAACAGCTGGGCCTGCAATTCCACGCGGCCCGATAGCTCGGTGAGCACTTCGTTCTCCGGCGCCGACACCAGGATCACTTCGGCGTCGAGGCTCTTGGCCAAGTGCAGGTTGACCCGCGCCGCATAGCTGGCGCTGCGGGTCGGCACCATGCCTTCGACGATCAGCACGTCCTTGCCCACGGCGGCCTGCTGGTACAGGGTGATGATTTCTTCGAGCAACTCGTCGAGCTGGCCGTCGCCGAGCATGCGTTCCACATGGGCCAGGCCCAAGGGTTGTGGTGGCTTCAGGCCGTGGGTGCGCGCCACCAGTTCGGTGGAGCGCTCGGGGCCGGTGTCGCCCGGATGTGGCTGGGCAATCGGTTTAAAGAAGCCGACTTTCAGCCCGGCCCGCTCAAGGGTGCGCACCAGCCCAAGGCTGATGGAGGTCAGACCCACACCAAAATCGGTGGGCGCGATAAAAAAAGTCTGCATGCGAATTCTCTGGAGGTGCATGGCTTCGGTGGCGCTCTATGGCTGAGCGCCTACCGGGAATCAGGCACCAAGGTTATCGTTATTCAGGCGCTTGCGCACACCAGCCGCACGTAAAGGGTTGGCCTATTTTTTCAAGGCGTTGCGCAGCATCGAGTACCCAGGCGCGCGACTGCCATGGCGGCTGGTGGCGCAGGTGCTGGGTGTGGCCGCAAGACAGTTCGGCCACCCAGTGGCCGTCGCCATCCTGGTGGAAGCCAAGGATGAAGGTTGCCGTTGATCGGCTCCGTCTGTCCGGGTTCTGTTCGCTTTCGGGCAAATCCTTGTTTAGACTTGTCCGTTCTTCATTCTTATGCAAAAGGTCTCGCCCCATGACGATCGCCGCCAACAAGGCTGTCTCCATCGACTATACCCTGACCAACGACGCTGGTGAGGTCATCGACAGCTCCGCCGGCGGCGCGCCGCTGGTCTACCTGCAAGGCGCAGGTAACATCATCCCGGGCCTGGAGAAGGCTCTGGAAGGCAAGAACGTCGGTGACGAACTGACTGTCGCCGTAGAACCTGAAGATGCTTACGGCGAATACTCCGCCGAACTGGTCAGCACCCTGAGCCGCAGCATGTTCGAAGGTGTTGATGAGCTGGAAGTGGGCATGCAGTTCCACGCATCCGCCCCGGACGGCCAAATGCAGATCGTCACCATCCGCGATCTGGACGGCGACGACGTGACTGTCGACGGTAACCACCCTCTGGCTGGCCAGCGTCTGAACTTCCAAGTGAAGATCGTTGCCATCCGCGACGCTTCCCAGGAAGAAGTGGCTCACGGCCACGTCCACGGTGAAGGCGGTCATCACCATTGATTGTGGTTTGATCAATAGGTAGCAAAAACGCCCCGACTGGTTCGGGGCGTTTTTTTTTGCGCCTGAAAATGTGTCCCGCCGAATTGCCGGGTTTCCTGTGGCGAGGGAGCTTGCTCCCGTTGGACTGCGTAGCAGTCCCATGCTTTTAAAGCTAAGAGCAGGGGCCGCTACGCGACCCAGCGGGAGCAAGCTCCCTCGCCACATAAGGCTTCCATTGTGATTGGAGCACAAACAAAAATGCCCCGGACCTTTCGGTCCGGGGCATTTCTTAACTGTTACGCAACCTGAGTTACGTGGCAGTTGTTACCACTTAGGCTGCTGCAGCGACGTTCAGAGCCTTGATGTGGCCATTCAGGCGGCTCTTATGACGAGCGGCTTTGTTCTTGTGGATGATGCCTTTATCGGCCATACGGTCGATAACAGGCACAGCCAGAACGTAAGCAGCTTGAGCTTTTTCAGCGTCTTTGGTGTCGATGGCTTTAACTACATTCTTGATGTAGGTACGAACCATGGAACGCAGGCTGGCGTTGTGGCTGCGACGCTTCTCAGCCTGTTTTGCACGTTTTTTGGCGGAAGGTGTGTTGGCCACCGTCGAGCTCCTCGAAAGACTTTTTAGGAAATAGCAAACAAAATAGGCCGCGAATCATGCCGATGACTTGATGGGTTGTCAAGGGCGGCTGATGCGAACTGCTGAGTGGTCGATCTGAAGAGGCGGGTGATTTATTTCCGGCGCTTGACCTGTAAACTCGCGAGCTTTGGCTCTGTGCTGTTGCAGGCGCGCAGTATCGCATAAGTGGGCGCTTTGTTCGCCTGCTCTTTATCTAAAGGCGCAAACTCTTTCAATGAATCTGCTCAAATCGTTGGCTGCCGTCAGCTCTATCACGATGATCTCCCGGGTTTTGGGGTTTGTGCGTGACACCCTGCTGGCGCGCATTTTCGGCGCCAGCATGGCCACGGATGCGTTCTTTATTGCCTTTAAACTGCCTAACCTGCTGCGGCGGATCTTCGCCGAGGGCGCATTTTCCCAGGCGTTTGTGCCGATCCTGGCCGAATACAAAACCCAGCAGGGTGAAGAAGCGACCCGTACCTTTATTGCCTATGTCTCAGGCCTGCTGACCCTGGTCTTGATGCTGGTAACCCTCGTCGGCATGCTCGCCGCGCCCTGGGTGATCTGGGCCACGGCCCCCGGTTTTGCCAATACCCCGGAAAAATTCGCGCTGACCACTGACCTGTTGCGCGTGACCTTTCCTTATATATTGCTGATCTCGCTGTCATCCCTGGCCGGGGCGATTCTCAATACCTGGAACCGCTTCTCGGTGCCGGCCTTCGTGCCGACGTTGCTGAACGTCAGCATGATTATTTTCGCGCTGTTCCTGACGCCGTACTTCGACCCGCCGGTCATGGCCCTGGGCTGGGCCGTCCTGGCCGGCGGCCTGGCGCAGTTGCTGTATCAACTGCCGCACCTGAAAAAAATCGGCATGCTCGTGCTGCCGCGTCTTAACCTCAAGGACACCGGCGTGTGGCGTGTGATGCGCAATATGCTGCCGGCGATCCTGGGTGTGTCGGTGAGTCAGATTTCCCTGATCATCAACACCGCGTTCGCCTCCTTGCTGGTTTCCGGTTCGGTCTCCTGGATGTACTACGCCGATCGCTTGATGGAGCTGCCGTCGGGCGTACTCGGTGTGGCCTTGGGCACCATCTTGCTGCCGACGCTGTCGCGCACCTATGCCAGCAAGGACCGCCAGGAATACTCGCGCATCCTCGACTGGGGCTTGCGCCTGTGCTTTATGCTGGTATTGCCGTGTTCCCTGGCCTTGGGCATTTTGGCTGAGCCGTTGACCGTGTCGCTGTTCCAATACGGCCAATTCAGCGCGTTTGATGCGTCAATGACCCAGCGTGCGCTGGTCGCTTACTCCGTCGGCCTGCTCGGCATTATCGTGATCAAAGTGCTGGCGCCGGGCTTCTACGCCCAGCAAAACATCCGCACGCCGGTCAAGATCGCAATTTTCACCCTGATCGTCACACAGCTGCTCAACCTGGTGTTTATCGGCCCGTTAGCGCATGCCGGCCTGGCCCTGGCCATCAGCGCGGGTGCCTGCATCAACGCAGGGCTGCTGTTTTATCAACTGCGCAAGCAGCAGATGTATCAGCCGCAGCCGGGCTGGGGCCTGTTTGCCCTCAGGCTGTTGGTGGCGGTGGCGATGATGTCGGCAGTGTTGCTTGGCCTGATGCACTTCATGCCCGCCTGGGATCAAGGCCATATGCTTGAGCGCTTCATGCGCCTGGGTGTTCTGGTGGTGGCGGGTGTAGTGGTGTACTTCGGGATGTTGCTGCTGCAAGGCTTCCGTCTGCGTGATTTCAATCGAAAGTCGCTTGGCTAGAGACTTTGCCGTGATAAAACGGTTGTTTTATCGATTCGATCCATTTGGCCTGCGCTGTTGCCTGTCGTCCGGGGCCGGGTGTGGTTATAATCGACCACTTTATGAGCAAGAAGCGCGTTATGCAGCTGGTTCGAGGTCTCCACAACCTGCGCCCCGAGCATCGGGGCTGCGTCGCCACTATTGGCAACTTTGACGGTGTTCACCGTGGCCACCAGGCTATCCTGGGCCGGCTGCGTGAACGTGCGGTCGAGTTGGGCGTGCCCAGCTGCGTGGTGATTTTTGAGCCACAGCCGCGGGAATACTTTACCCCCGAGACGGCTCCGGCCCGCTTGGCCCGCCTGCGCGACAAGCTGCAACTGCTGGCTGAAGAGGGCGTGGACCGTGTGCTGTGCCTGGCCTTCAATCAGCGTTTGCAAAGCCTAAGCGCCGCCGAGTTCGTCGACCGCATCCTGGTGGACGGCCTGGGCGTGCAGCACCTGGAGGTCGGCGACGACTTCCGTTTCGGCTGCGACCGCGTCGGCGATTTCGACTTTCTGCAACACGCCGGTGTGAATCAAGGTTTTACCGTCGAAGCCGCGCAAACCGTCGAACTGGACGGCCTGCGCGTGAGCAGTACCCAGGTGCGTAATGCCCTGGCGGCTGCCGACTTCGCCTTGGCCGAGCGTTTGCTCGGTCGCCCGTTCCGCATTGCCGGGCGGGTCTTGCACGGCCAGAAACTGGCGCGCCAACTGGGCACGCCAACCGCCAACGTGCAGCTTAAACGTCGTCGTGTGCCACTTACCGGGGTTTACCTGGTGAGTGTCGACATCGACGGCCAATCGTGGCCGGGAGTCGCCAACATAGGCGTCAGGCCCACGGTTGCAGGTGATGGCAAGGCCCACCTGGAAGTTCACCTTTTGGATTTTGCCGGTGATTTGTATGACCGGCGTTTAACGGTGGTTTTCCACCAGAAGCTGCGTGAAGAGCAGCGTTTCGCCTCCCTTGAGGCGTTGAAAACGGCGATCAATGCGGATGTCGCCGCCGCCCGTGCACTAGCCGCACCTAGCGCCCATCGCTAACCGAAGAGCCTTAAATGACCGACTATAAAGCCACGCTAAACCTTCCGGACACCGCCTTCCCAATGAAGGCCGGCCTGCCACAGCGCGAACCGCAGATCCTGCAGCGCTGGGACAGTATTGGCCTGTACGGAAAGTTGCGCGAAATTGGCAAGGATCGTCCGAAGTTCGTCCTGCACGACGGCCCTCCTTATGCCAACGGCACGATTCACATCGGTCATGCGCTGAACAAAATTCTCAAGGACATGATCCTGCGTTCGAAAACCCTGTCGGGCTTCGACGCACCTTATGTTCCGGGCTGGGATTGCCACGGCCTGCCGATCGAGCACAAAGTCGAAGTGACCTACGGCAAGAACCTGGGCGCGGATAAAACCCGCGAACTGTGCCGTGCCTACGCCACCGAGCAGATCGAAGGGCAGAAGTCCGAATTCATCCGCCTGGGCGTGCTGGGCGAGTGGGACAACCCCTACAAGACCATGAATTTCAAGAACGAGGCCGGTGAAATCCGCGCCTTGGCCGAAATCGTCAAAGGCGGTTTCGTGTTCAAGGGCCTCAAGCCCGTGAACTGGTGCTTTGACTGCGGTTCGGCCCTGGCTGAAGCGGAAGTCGAATACGAAGAGAAGAAGTCCTCGACCATCGACGTGGCCTTCCCGATCGCCGACGAAGCCAAGCTGGCCGAGGCCTTTGGCCTGGCAAGCCTGAGCAAACCAGCGGCCATCGTGATCTGGACCACCACGCCGTGGACCATCCCGGCCAACCAGGCACTGAACGTGCACCCGGAATTCACCTACGCCCTGGTGGACGTCGGTGATCGCCTGCTGGTGCTGGCTGAAGAAATGGTCGAGGCCTGCCTGGCGCGCTATGAACTGCAAGGTTCGGTCATCGCCACCACCACCGGCACCGCGCTGGAACTGATCAACTTCCGCCACCCGTTCTACGACCGTCTGTCGCCGGTGTACCTGGCGGACTACGTGGAACTGGGTTCGGGTACTGGCATTGTTCACTGCTCGCCGGCTTATGGCGTGGATGACTTCGTCATCTGCAAGAAGTACGGCATGGTGAATGACGACATCATCAACCCGGTGCAGAGCAATGGCGTGTACGTGCCGTCGCTGGAGTTCTTCGGCGGCCAGTTCATCTTCAAGGCCGACCCAGCGATAATCGACAAGCTGAGTGAAGTCGGCGCGTTGATGAAGGCCGACACCATCAAGCACAGCTACATGCATTGCTGGCGCCACAAATCCCCGCTGATCTACCGCGCGACTGCGCAGTGGTTTATCGGCATGGACAAAGAGCCGACCAGCGGCGACACCCTGCGTGTGCGCTCGCTCAAAGCCATCGAAGAGACCAAGTTCGTCCCGGCCTGGGGCCAGGCGCGCCTGCACTCGATGATCGCCAACCGCCCGGACTGGTGCATCTCCCGCCAGCGCAACTGGGGCGTGCCGATCCCGTTCTTCCTGAACAAGGAAAGCGGCGAGCTGCACCCACGCACCGTCGAGCTGATGGAAGCAGTGGCGCTGCGTGTTGAACAGGAAGGTATCGAAGCCTGGTTCAAGCTGGACGCTGCCGAGCTGTTGGGCGACGAAGCGCCGCTGTACGACAAGATCAGCGACACCCTCGACGTGTGGTTCGACTCGGGCACCACCCACTGGCACGTGCTGCGCGGTTCGCACCCGATGGGTCACGCCACCGGCCCGCGTGCCGACCTGTACCTGGAAGGCTCGGACCAACACCGTGGCTGGTTCCACTCGTCGCTGCTGACTGGTTGCGCCATCGACAACCACGCGCCATACCGCGAACTGCTGACCCATGGCTTCACCGTCGACGAGACGGGCCGCAAGATGTCCAAGTCGCTGAAAAACGTGATCGAGCCGAAAAAGATCAACGACACCCTGGGCGCCGACATCATGCGTCTGTGGGTTGCCTCGACCGATTACTCGGGCGAAATCGCCGTGTCGGACCAGATCCTGGCCCGCAGCGCCGACGCCTACCGCCGTATCCGTAATACCGCACGCTTCCTGCTGTCGAACCTGACCGGTTTCAACCCGGCCACCGACATCCTGCCGGCCGAGGACATGCTCGCCCTGGACCGTTGGGCCGTGGACCGTACTCTGTTGCTGCAGCGCGAATTGCAGGAACACTACGGCGAATACCGCTTCTGGAACGTGTACTCCAAGATCCACAACTTCTGCGTGCAGGAGCTGGGTGGTTTCTACCTCGATATCATCAAGGACCGCCAGTACACCACCGGCGCCAACAGCAAGGCGCGTCGTTCGGCGCAGACCGCGCTGTACCACATCTCTGAAGCGCTGGTGCGCTGGATCGCACCGATCCTGGCCTTCACCGCTGACGAACTGTGGGAATACCTGCCGGGCGAGCGTAACGAATCGGTGATGCTCAACACCTGGTACGAAGGCCTGACCGAATTGCCGGCCAACTTCGAACTGGGCCGCGAGTACTGGGAAGGCGTAATGGCCGTAAAAGTGGCGGTGAACAAGGAGCTGGAAGTTCAGCGTGCGGCCAAGGCCGTCGGTGGCAACCTGCAAGCCGAAGTCACCCTGTTTGCCGAGGAAGGCCTGAGCGCCGACCTGGCCAAGCTGAGCAACGAACTGCGCTTCGTGCTGATCACCTCGACCGCAAGCCTGGCACCGTTTGCCCAGGCTCCAGCGGACGCCGTGGCCACCGAAGTTCCGGGCCTCAAGCTCAAAGTGGTCAAGTCGGCCTTCCCCAAGTGCGCGCGTTGCTGGCACTGCCGTGAAGACGTCGGCGTGAACCCGGAGCATCCGGAAATCTGCGGTCGTTGCGTGGACAACATCAGCGGTGCTGGCGAGGTTCGCCACTATGCCTAATGCTTCCAGTCGTTTCGGACGTCTGGGTTGGCTCGTGCTGAGCGTGCTGGTCCTGGTCATTGACCAGGTCAGCAAGGCTCACTTCGAAGGCTCCCTGCAGATGTTCCAGCAGATCGTGGTCATTCCTGACTACTTCAGCTGGACTCTTGCCTACAACACTGGCGCAGCCTTCAGCTTCCTGGCTGACAGCGGCGGCTGGCAGCGCTGGCTGTTTGCCCTGATCGCCGTGGTGGTCAGTGCGGTGCTGGTGGTGTGGCTCAAACGCCTCGGCCGCGATGACACCTGGCTGGCAATCGCCCTGGCCCTGGTGCTGGGCGGCGCGCTGGGCAACCTGTACGACCGCATTGCCCTGGGCCATGTGATCGACTTTATTCTGGTGCATTGGCAGAACCGCTGGTATTTCCCGGCGTTCAACTTTGCCGACAGCGCCATCACCGTCGGTGCAATCATGCTGGCGTTGGATATGTTCAAAAGCAAGAAAACCGGAGAGACCGTCAATGACTGATCAGGTATTGGCTGAGCAACGCATCGGCCAGAACACGGAAGTCACTTTGCATTTCGCATTGCGCCTGGAGAATGGCGACACGGTCGACAGCACGTTCGACAAAGCCCCGGCGACCTTCAAGGTCGGTGACGGCAACCTGCTGCCGGGTTTTGAAGCGGCACTGTTCGGTTTCAAGGCCGGCGACAAGCGCACCCTGCAGATCCTGCCGGAAAACGCCTTTGGCCAGCCCAACCCGCAAAACGTGCAGATCATCCCTCGCTCGCAGTTCCAGGACATGGACCTGTCTGAAGGCCTGTTGGTGATCTTCAACGATGCGGCGAACACCGAGCTGCCCGGTGTGGTTAAAACCTTCGATGACGCGCAAGTGACCATCGACTTCAACCACCCGTTGGCCGGTAAAACCTTGACGTTTGACGTTGAAATCATCGACGTTAAAGCGCTCTGACTGAAGAATTCGGCCTAATGTAGAGGCGGGCTTGTTGTGGCGAGGGAGCTTGCTCCCGCTGGAGTGCGGAGCACTCCCAAAGGGTTCACCGAGATACACCAGATGTCTCTCGAACACCCAGGTTGGGACTGCTTCGCAGCCCAGAGAGAGCAAGCTCCCTCGCCACACAAGCGCGTTTGCACAGGGCAAGACACGAGGCACAGCATGCAAATCAAACTCGCCAACCCCCGTGGCTTCTGCGCCGGTGTGGACCGGGCGATCGAAATCGTCAATCGCGCCCTGGAAGTGTTCGGGCCGCCGATTTACGTGCGCCATGAAGTCGTCCACAACAAATTCGTGGTTGAAGACTTGCGCGCGCGCGGGGCTATCTTTGTCGAAGAACTCGACCAGGTGCCGGACGACGTTATCGTCATCTTCAGCGCCCACGGCGTGTCCCAGGCAGTCCGTACCGAAGCTGCCGGCCGTGGCCTCAAAGTATTCGACGCCACCTGCCCGCTGGTCACCAAGGTACACATCGAAGTCGCGCGTTACAGCCGCGACGGCCGTGAGTGCATCCTGATCGGCCACGCCGGTCACCCGGAAGTCGAAGGCACCATGGGCCAGTATGACGCCAGCAATGGCGGCGCCATCTACCTGGTGGAGGACGAAAAAGACGTGGCCGAGTTGCAGGTGCGCAACCCTGATCGCCTGGCCTTCGTAACGCAAACCACGCTGTCGATGGACGACACCAGCCGTGTGATCGATGCCCTGCGCACGCGCTTCCCGGCGATTGGCGGCCCACGCAAAGACGACATCTGCTACGCCACGCAAAACCGCCAGGACGCGGTCAAGCAACTGGCCGACGAGTGCGATGTGGTCCTGGTGGTGGGCAGCCCCAACAGCTCCAACTCCAACCGCTTGCGCGAACTGGCTGAACGCATGGCCACGCCGGCCTACCTGATCGATGGCGCTGAAGACATGCAGCGCAGCTGGTTCGATGGCGTTGAGCGCATCGGCATCACCGCCGGGGCTTCGGCTCCAGAAGTGCTGGTGCGTGGTGTGATCCAGCAATTGCAGGCCTGGGGTGCCACCGGCGCGGATGAGTTGGACGGCCGCGCAGAGAACGTTACGTTCTCAATGCCCAAGGAGCTACGCGTTCGTTCGCTGCTCTGAGTGCAACGGTGCCTGTGCCACTGCGGCACAGCGCCTGTTCGGTGGTCTCACTGCGCAGGCTGATGCGCCCGCTGGGTGCCAGCACCACTTGATAGAGGCTCTGTGCCGGGTCTGTGCCGCAAATGTGCACCGTACCGGCGCGGAAGCCACCTCCCGCAAACACCGGCTCACCCAGCCCGCTGAAACGTATCTGGCTCTTGACTGGCCCATTGCCGGCCATGGTCACGCGCCCACTGTTCTGTCGTTCCAACACTATCGGGTTGCTGGCGTCCTGCTGGCCGCGCCCGCTCATGTCCACGATGACCTGCCATCCCTGGCCCCAATCGTTCGCAATGGCCTGAATGATCACTGCGCGATTGCGTGTGATCGCCTCAGTGCGCGCCAATCGCAGGCCTTCGGCAAGCGAGTGGGCCGCGCTGCGTTGCTGCTGCGACGCAAGCAAACCCTTGAAGGCGGGCACTGCCATTTGCGCCAGGATGCTGCCGAGGAACAGGCCGAACAGCAGCTCGATCAGGGTGAAACCGCGTTGTTGTATAGGTTGCTGCATCGTCTGCCCCTCCATGGACAAAGTAAATAGTGCGGTGCAGACGTAGGTATAGCCTCCGGTAGCTGCGCCGGATGATGGCCTTTATGTCCAAAGTATTTCCCTTTGTTCCGATCGCAGCGCAAGCCAAAAACCGGCGCTAGTCTTGGGTCGCACAGCAGCGTTGCGCTGCTTTTTTCGGCCTTCGACACGGATGACGACGGTAATGCTTGCCTGCCCGAACAGACTTTTTCCCTACGCGCTGCCTCGGCAGCAAACCGGTATGACCCTGATCGAAGTGCTGGTGGCGGTGCTGATTCTCGCCGTCGGGCTGCTGGGCGCCGCAGTCACCCAGCTCAATGCGCTCAAGTACAACGACAGCTCAAGGATGACCAGCCAGGCCAGTTTTATTGCCTACGACATGCTCGACCGAATCCGCGCCAACTCAGGCGCCGACTATGCATGGGGGCTCGCACAACGCGCTCCCGCCAATAGCGCGACCGCCAGCGTGCGGGACCTGGACCTGCATGACTTCGAAGCCAATATCATCGGTTTCGCCGGCGCGGACGCCAAAGGCTCGGTGGTGATCAGCGGTGGCGAGGTGACCGTGAGCATCAGTTGGGACGACTCGCGTGGGGCAAACACGCGTGGGGCGCGGGAAACCTTCACCCTCACCAGTCGCATTACCAGCGACCCGCAGGCGCCTCAATGAGACGCTTTGTCCGTGGCTTCAGCTTGGTGGAGTTGTTGCTCGCGCTGGCTGTCGGGTTGCTGCTGGTGCTGGGTGTGAGCCAGGTAGCGATCAGCGCTCGCGCGACTCAAGCCAGCCAACAGGCCGCCATGGCGCTGCAGGATGATGCGCGGTTTGTGCTGGGCAGGATGATCCAGGATATCCGCCAGGCGGGTATGTTCGGCTGCCTGGCGACAGCCTCTATCGACAACGCACCGTCAGCCTTCGATCAACCTGTCAGCTGGCATTCTGCAGGCAGTTCCTGGTCGCTGACGCTGGTTACCGCCGATGTTGCAAGTGAGGGCGGCACGCCTGACTGGACGGTGCTCTCTGACTGCCTCGGCACGGCCCAAGCCTATGCAGGGAGCTCACCGCCACCGATGCCCGGGCAGATCCAGTTTGCGCTGCGCCAACTCACCTACACCTTTGAAACGGGGCAATTGAAGGTCAGTACGCCTGCGGCGCCGGCCAAGGCGGTGCTGTTGGATAACGTGCAGGCGTTCAACCTCAGTTTCGGCGTCGCGGCCAAACCGGATTCGTTTCAGGCAGTGCGCTATGACGCCAGCCCTGCGGATGCATCGCTGATCCGCAGCGTACGCCTGCGCATGACGCTGCAAGACCCGACCGGGCGTGTGAAAGATCAGGCCTACAGCGTCGTAGCAGCCTTGCGAAACCGGTTGGGGTAGGGCGGCATGTTCAATCATCAAGGTGTTTTTGCGCGGCAAACCGGCATGGTTTTGCTGATCAGCCTGGTGTTTCTGCTGGTGCTGTCACTGATTGGTCTGGCTTCGATGCAAGGGGCAGTGTCCCAGCAAAAGATTACCGGCAGCGTATGGCATCGAAACCAGTCATTCCAAAGCGCCGAAAGTGGCCTGAGGTTGGGTGAGTTGGTGATCCGGCGGGCCGGCGCGGCACTGCCGGTGTGTCGGTCGATCAATACCTGTGCGCCGCCAGTGGAGTCGTCGCAGGTGGTCGAGGCTGGCACACACCCTGTTTCAGCGGTCACTTGGGTTGCCCTGAAGGGCGGCCTGTATGGCGTGCAATCCCTGGGAATGGGCATGGGGCTGGCGGGTTTGCCTGCCGAATTACCGGCCGCGTTGTACCGCGTGACGGCGGTTGGGAGCAATGGCCAAGTGCGCACGGTACTGGAGGCGGTCTATGCGCAGGCAGAGGGAGACCTGAGCGTTCATCGGGTTTTATGGCGACAACTTCACTAGTAAGGAGCGTATCAATGGGCAAGGATTGCCGAGGTTTTACCCTGATCGAGTTACTGAGCGCGGTCGCCATCATCGCGTTTTTGGCCGCAATTGCTTACCCCGCGTATACCGGGCAGGTGAAAAAAGCCTACCGCGCGCAGATCGTTGCATTGCTGATTGAGCAGGCTCAGCACCTTGAGCGGTTTTACACGCGCCACGGCACTTTTATTGATGCAAGCGGCGCCAGTGCCGGCAATGATCACTATAGAATCAGCACTGCATTGAGCCCCGAGGCATTCACCTTGGTCGCCTCGCCTGCGGTCGGCGCCCTTATGGCGAATGACCCGTGCGGTGAGTTTAGCTTGTCCAGCACCGGCGTGCGCAGCAATCCGGGCGCGATACCTGAAATGTCGCGCCAGGCGTGTTGGGGGCAATGATGAGAGTGCTGGATGAATGGGCGCCGGGTGCGCTTTTCCCTTTTTATCGGCTGGATCAAATGATGGCTAAGCAACAGCAAGTGGTGATTGTCGGTGGCGGTGTTATCGGCTTGTTGACCGCATTTAACCTCGCCACACAGGGGCAGGCCGTGGTGCTGCTGGAGCGGTCGGGCCTAGGGCAGGAGTCTTCCTGGGCGGGTGGCGGTATTGTTTCGCCGCTGTATCCATGGCGCTACAGCCCGGCGGTCACCGCACTGGCCCATTGGTCGCAGGATTTTTACCCGCAGTTGGCAGAGCGACTGTTTGCAGCCACCGGAGTTGATCCAGAGGTTCACACCACGGGCCTGTACTGGCTGGACCTGGAAGATGAGGCCCAGGCGTTGGCCTGGGCTGCCCGTGAAGGCCGACCGTTGAGCAAGGTGGATGTGTCGGCCGCCCATGATGCGGTGCCGGTGCTGGGGGGTGGATATTCCCAGGCGATCTACATGGCGGACGTGGCCAATGTGCGCAACCCGCGCCTGGTCAAATCCCTCAAGGCTGCGCTGTTGGCGTTACCGGGCGTGACCCTTCATGAACAGTGCGAAGTGGATGGGTTTGTTATTGAGGGTGGCAACGTCGTGGGTGTGAATACTGCAGCGGGGCCGATCCTGGGAGACCAGGTGGTACTGGCGGCGGGCGCCTGGAGCGGCGAAATACTCGGCAAACTGGGCCTGTCGCTGCCGGTGGAGCCGGTCAAAGGCCAAATGATTTTGTACAAATGTGCGTCGGATTTTTTGTCGAGCATGGTGCTGGCCAAGGGGCGTTATGCGATTCCACGGCGTGACGGGCACATTCTGATCGGCAGTACGCTGGAGCATGAAGGGTTTGACAAGACTCCGACCGACACGGCCCTGGAGAGCCTGAAGGCGTCGGCGGTGGAGTTGATTCCCGCGCTGGCAGATGCGCAAGTCGTAGGACACTGGGCCGGTTTGCGCCCCGGTTCACCGGAAGGTATCCCTTACATCGGCGAAGTGCCCGGTTTCAAAGGGCTTTGGCTCAACTGCGGGCATTACCGCAATGGGCTGGTGCTCGCGCCGGCCTCCTGCCAACTGTTTGCTGACCTGCTGCTGGGGCGCACACCGATCATCGACCCGGCGCCGTATGCGCCCGCCGGTCGAATCAACGCTGGATAGACTTCGGCCCTTGTTCCAGGTGCGCCTGGGTGCAGTACCACTCCTGGCGTGAACCGAGTGCGCGATCCTGCGGCAGGTGCACGCCGCAGTGGGCGCAGCGCACCATCAAGGCCGCGCCTGGCTCGGCGGAGCGTTGCTGCCTGGCCGCCGGGCTTTTGAATTTGCGCCAGAACCATACCGCGGCAGCAATGACGGCAATCCAGAACAGTAGACGAAGCATGATGGGCAGTTTCTCGACAGGGAATGCGCCAGTTTAGCCAAGCGCGTGGCCAGCGCACAGTGCATTAATACGACGCCCACAAAAAAGGAGCCCCGAGAGGCTCCTTCTTGATCACGCAGTGTGCAATCAGTCAAACACGCCGAAGGTCATGTAGCTGAACCACGAACGGTCTTCATTGTTGCCCAGGGCCTGCGGTGCTTCTTCTTCGATCACGTCGCCATTGGCGTCATGCGGCTTGAGCTCCGATGGAATGGCTTCCTTGGCGTCCTGGAACTGCTTCATCACGTCCTGGTTGGCGCGGGTTTCGCCCGGCGGCAACGGTGGGCGGGAACTGATCAGGCCCAGGGTGTATTTGCTCAGCCACGAACGGTTGTCCGCTTGCGCAACACGAGGCACGAACTGGCCGTCATTCAGGCTAGGGGAGTCCGGGTAATTGAGCTTCAAGGTTTCCAGGCTGGTGGCTGCCAATGCATCCAGGTGCAATGCCTGGTAAGCCTGGGTCATCACCGCCAGGCCATCACCCACGGATGGGGTTTCCTGGAAGTTTTCCACCACGTAGCGGCCACGGTTGGCGGCAGCTACATACGCCTGACGGGTCAGGTAGTAGTCGGCCACGTGAATCTCGTAGGACGCCAGCAGGTTGCGCAAGTAGATCATGCGCTGCTTGGCGTCCGGCGCGTAGCGGCTGTTGGGGTAGCGGCTGGTGAGCTGGGCGAACTCGTTGTAGGAGTCGCGGGCAGCGCCAGGGTCACGCTTGGTCATGTCCAGCGGCAGGAAGCGCGCCAGCAGGCCAACGTCCTGGTCGAACGAGGTCAGGCCCTTCATGTAGTAGGCGTAGTCCACGTTCGGGTGCTGCGGGTGCAGCCGGATAAAACGCTCGGCGGCGGACTTGGCAGCTTCCGGCTCTGCGTTCTTGTAGTTGGCGTAGATCAGCTCGAGCTGTGCCTGGTCGGCGTAGCGCCCGAACGGATAGCGCGACTCCAGGGCCTTCAGCTTGGCTGTGGCACTGGTGTAGCTATTATTGTCCAAGTCTTTTTGAGCTAATTGATACAGCTCGACTTCGCTCAGGTTTTCGTCGACGACTTCCTTTGTTGACGAGCAAGCAGCAGTCATGGCGAGGATGGCGATCAGCAGCAGGTGTTTCACTTGCATGGCGGCTTGCGTCCCTATGACGGCCGCTGTCTTGGGCGGGGCCGTCCTGTTATGATGAGCGCCCCGTTGAAAGCCTCGGGGCAAAAGACGCCGTATTTAACCACAAGCGCGCAGCCGAAACCAAAGGCTGTGCCACGCCTAGTCTGAGCATGTCCGATAAAATTGAACTTCGCGCAGAGGTGCCGTCCGAATTGGGCGGCCAACGCCTCGATCAAGTCGCCGCACAATTATTCGCTGAGCACTCGCGCTCGCGCCTTTCCGCCTGGATCAAAGACGGCCGCCTGACTGTGGATGGAGCGGTTATCCGCCCGCGAGACATAGTCCATGGCGGTGCCATTCTTGAGCTGACTGCCGAGCAGGAAGCCCAGGGAGAATGGGTCGCCCAAGACATCGAGCTGGATATCGTCTATGAAGACGATGACATCCTGGTCATCAACAAGCCCGCAGGCCTGGTGGTTCACCCGGCGGTCGGGCACGCTGATGGCACTTTGCTTAATGCTTTGTTGCACCACGTGCCGGACATCGTCAACGTGCCGCGCTGTGGCATCGTGCACCGCCTGGACAAGGACACCACCGGCTTGATGGTGGTGGCCAAGACCATTCAGGCGCAGACGCAGTTGGTCACACAATTGCAGGCCCGCAGTGTCAGCCGGATCTACGAATGCATCGTGATCGGCGTAGTGGTGGCAGGCGGCAAGATCAACGCTCCGATCGGTCGCCACGGCCAGCAGCGCCAGCGTATGGCGGTGATGGAAGGCGGCAAGCCGGCCGTCAGCCACTACCGTGTGCTGGAGCGTTTCCGGTCCCACACGCATGTGCGGGTCAAGCTGGAAACCGGCCGCACACACCAGATTCGCGTGCACATGGCGCACATCAACTTCCCGTTGGTCGGAGATCCGGCCTACGGCGGTCGCTTCCGTATTCCGCCAGCGGCCAGCCAGACCATGGTTGAATCGCTGAAAACCTTCCCGCGCCAGGCACTCCATGCACGCTTCCTGGAGCTGGATCATCCGACGAGCGGTAAGCGGATGAGCTGGGAATCGCCTCTGCCGGACGATCTGGTCTGGTTGTTGTCGTTGCTCAAGCAGGATCGCGAGGCGTTTGTCGGGTGAATGACTGGCTGATTCCTGACTGGCCCGCGCCGTCGGGAGTCAACGCCTGCGTCACCACCCGTGCGGGCGGCGTCAGTCTGGCGCCGTTCGACAGCCTTAATCTGGGTGATCATGTTGAGGACAGCCTTGAGGCTGTCCTTGAAAATCGCCGCCGTCTTACCGATGCTTTTACTGTCCGGCCTGCCTGGTTACGCCAAGTTCACGGGATAACCGTGGTGGAGGCTGACCCTTCGCGTATCGCTGAAGCCGATGCCAGTTGGACCAGCACCCCTGGCGTCGCCTGCACCTCCATGACCGCAGACTGCCTGCCCGCGTTGTTCTGCAACCGTGCCGGTACCCGCGTAGCGGCTGCCCATGCCGGTTGGCGGGGGCTGGCGGCCGGTGTATTGGAAGCCGCCGTTGACAGTTTGAATGTCGAGCCCGACGACGTACTGGTGTGGCTGGGCCCTGCTATCGGCCCGCAAGCCTTTGAGGTCGGCCCCGAAGTGCGTGAAGCCTTCATGCAGCAACTGCCGATCACTGCCGAAGCTTTTGTACCCAGCTGTAACCCCGGCAAGTACATGGCCGACATCTACCAGCTGGCACGCCTGCGCCTGGCCGCGCGCGGTGTCACCGCCGTATATGGTGGCGGTTTATGCACCGTGACCGATCCACGCTTCTTTTCCTACCGTCGCAGCCCGCGCACCGGTCGGTTTGCCTCCCTTATCTGGCTTGAGCGCTAGACTCTCCTGACTTGGGTCAATGCTGATCCACATCAACGATCAGCTGCTTGAATCTTCCAGAATCCACCCCATCTATAAGGGTATCTGGCAGGTTTCTTCATTCAGGATGTGTATTTCTAGCTCCGGCCTGCTCAAAAGGAAGGTGACTAATGCGTATTGATCGTTTAACCAGCAAGTTGCAGTTGGCACTCTCGGACTCCCAATCCCTGGCGGTCGGCCTCGACCATCCGGCGATTGAGCCTGCGCACTTGATGCAGGCGCTTCTCGAACAGCAAGGTGGTTCTATCAAGCCCTTGTTGATGCAGGTGGGCTTTGACGTTAACAGCCTGCGCAAGGAGTTGAGCAAAGAGCTCGACCAACTGCCGAAAATCCAAAACCCTACCGGCGACGTGAACATGTCGCAGGACTTGGCGCGCCTGCTTAACCAGGCTGATCGCCTGGCCCAGCAGAAAGGCGACCAGTTCATCTCCAGCGAACTGGTGCTGCTCGCCGCGATGGACGACAACAGCAAGCTTGGCAAGTTGTTGCTGGGCCAGGGCGTGAGCAAAAAAGCCCTGGAAAACGCCATCAACAATCTGCGTGGCGGCGAGGCGGTGAATGACCCCAATCATGAGGAGTCGCGCCAGGCCCTGGACAAATACACCGTCGACCTGACCAAGCGCGCCGAAGAAGGCAAGCTGGACCCGGTGATTGGCCGTGACGACGAAATTCGTCGCACCATCCAGGTGTTGCAGCGTCGCACCAAGAACAACCCGGTACTGATCGGTGAGCCTGGCGTGGGTAAGACCGCGATTGCCGAAGGCCTGGCCCAGCGCATCATCAATGGTGAAGTGCCGGACGGCCTCAAAGGCAAGCGCCTGTTGTCCCTGGACATGGGTTCGCTGATCGCCGGTGCCAAGTTCCGTGGCGAGTTCGAAGAGCGCCTCAAATCCCTGCTTAATGAACTGTCGAAGCAGGAAGGGCAGATCATTCTGTTTATCGATGAACTGCACACCATGGTCGGCGCCGGCAAGGGCGAAGGCTCGATGGATGCCGGCAACATGCTCAAGCCAGCCTTGGCTCGCGGTGAGTTGCATTGCGTTGGCGCTACCACGCTCAACGAATACCGCCAGTACATTGAAAAAGATGCGGCCCTTGAGCGGCGCTTCCAGAAAGTATTGGTGGAAGAACCGAGCGAAGAAGACACCATCGCCATCCTGCGTGGCCTCAAAGAGCGTTATGAGGTGCACCACAAGGTGGCGATCACTGATGGCGCGATCATTGCGGCGGCCAAACTGAGCCATCGCTATATCACCGACCGTCAGTTGCCGGACAAGGCCATCGACCTGATCGACGAAGCGGCCAGCCGCATTCGCATGGAGATCGATTCCAAACCGGAAGTGCTCGACCGTCTGGACCGGCGCCTGATTCAACTCAAAGTTGAATCTCAGGCCCTTAAGAAAGAAGAGGACGACGCAGCGAAGAAACGCCTGGAAAAACTTCAGGAAGAAATCCTGCGTCTGGAGCGCGAGTATTCGGACCTCGAAGAAATCTGGACCTCGGAAAAAGCCGAGGTGCAGGGTTCTGCGCAGATTCAGCAAAAGATCGAGCAGTCCCGCCAGGAGCTGGAAGCGGCGCGCCGTAAAGGCGACCTGAACCGCATGGCCGAGTTGCAGTACGGGGTGATCCCGGACCTGGAGCGCAGCCTGCAAATGGTCGACCAGCATGGCAAGCCCGAGAACCAGCTGCTGCGCAGCAAGGTGACCGAGGAGGAAATTGCCGAGGTGGTCTCCAAGTGGACCGGCATTCCCGTGTCGAAAATGCTTGAAGGCGAACGCGACAAGCTGCTGAAGATGGAAAGCTTGCTGCACCAGCGCGTCATTGGCCAGGAGGAGGCCGTGGTGGCCGTGTCCAACGCGGTACGGCGTTCGCGGGCCGGCTTGTCCGACCCGAACCGTCCGAGCGGCTCGTTTATGTTCCTCGGCCCAACCGGCGTGGGTAAGACCGAACTGTGCAAGGCCTTGGCCGAGTTCCTCTTTGATACTGAAGAGGCCATGGTGCGGATCGATATGTCCGAGTTCATGGAGAAACACTCGGTGGCGCGCTTGATCGGTGCTCCACCAGGCTATGTGGGCTATGAAGAAGGCGGTTACCTGACCGAAGCCGTGCGGCGTAAGCCCTACTCGGTGATCCTGCTGGATGAGGTCGAGAAGGCCCACCCGGATGTGTTCAACATCTTGCTGCAGGTGCTGGAAGATGGCCGGTTGACGGACAGCCACGGGCGCACAGTGGACTTCCGCAATACGGTGATCGTGATGACCTCCAACCTGGGTTCGGCGCAGATCCAGGAGCTGGTCGGTGATCGTGAGGCCCAGCGCGCTGCCGTGATGGATGCGCTGACCTCGCACTTCCGCCCGGAATTTATCAACCGGGTCGACGAAGTGGTGATCTTCGAGCCGTTGGCGCGGGATCAGATCGCGGGTATTACCGAGATCCAGCTGGGCCGCCTGCGCAGCCGCCTGGCCGAGCGTGAGCTTGACCTGGAGCTGAGCAGCGAGGCGTTGGACAAGCTGATCGCCGTGGGTTACGACCCGGTGTATGGCGCACGGCCTCTGAAACGTGCGATTCAGCGCTGGATCGAGAACCCGTTGGCGCAGTTGATCCTGTCGGGCAGCTTCATGCCGGGGACCAGCGTGGCGGCCACGGTGGAGAACGACCAAATCGTCTTCCACTAAGCCCGGCCTGTAAGGCGATAAGAGGAGGCCCCGCATTGCGGGGCCTTTTTTTTCGATAGGGCGTTGAACTGTAAGGCAAAGGCTTGTAAAGTGCGCCCCGCAGCAACGTCAGCCCACGGGTTTCTTCTCCCCAAGAAGAAATCAGAAACAAGCGCAAATCATTGTCTTAAAAGCAATTTAAAGGGTTGACAGGGGTTTTTAAGATTGTAGAATAGCGCGCCTCAGAGACGTGAACGTAGCGATACGGACAAGCCGAAGAGAAGGTTACAAAGCAGTAAAAGTTGTAAATTTGAAATATGTAGTTCCGTGATAGCTCAGTCGGTAGAGCAAATGACTGTTAATCATTGGGTCCCAGGTTCGAGTCCTGGTCACGGAGCCAATTTCAAAACCGGGGTATAGCGCAGTCCGGTAGCGCGCCTGCTTTGGGAGCAGGATGTCAGGAGTTCGAATCCCCTTACCCCGACCATTTTTGGGTCGTTAGCTCAGTTGGTAGAGCAGTTGGCTTTTAACCAATTGGTCGTAGGTTCGAATCCCACACGACCCACCATTTTTGAGACCAGTTAACGCTGGAATCGAATCTTAAGATCAGAGGCCAAAAGCCCTGATCGAAGAAGGCGACTGAAAGGTCGCCTTTTTTTTACCGGGGTATAGCGCAGTCCGGTAGCGCGCCTGCTTTGGGAGCAGGATGTCAGGAGTTCGAATCCCCTTACCCCGACCATATTAAAAATCCTCGTATCGAAAGATACGGGGATTTTTTTTGTGCGCGCATATCCTGGGCTCACCACAAAACAAATGTGGGAGCGGGCTTGCTCGCGAAAGCGGTGTGCCAGTCAGTACATCTAATACTGAACCACCGCATTCGCGAGCAAGCCCGCTCCCACACTTACAAGGTCCCTCTCAGGACCGAGTTGTTAATGCAATTTAAGGCGCGGCTCAGTCCCACGCCCAATCTTGCTGCCCAGCATCAGCATTGCCGTGCGGAAGAACCCGTACAGCGCCATCTGGTGCATGCGGTACAGCGACACATAGAACATCCGCGCCAGCCAGCCTTCGAGCATCACGCTGCCCGTCAGGTTGCCCATCAAGTTACCCACCGCCGAGAAGCGCGACAGCGAAATCAGCGAACCGTAGTCGGTGTACTTGTAGTTCGGCAGGTCCTTGCCTTCGATCCGCAGTTTCAGCGACTTGGCCAACAGTGAAGCCTGCTGGTGAGCGGCCTGGGCGCGTGGCGGCACATTGCGGTCGGTGCCCGGTTGCGGGCAGGCGGCGCAGTCGCCAAAGGCGAAGATGTTTTCATCGCGGGTGGTTTGCAGCGTCGGCAATACCTGCAATTGATTGATGCGGTTGGTTTCCAATCCGTCAATGTCCTTGAGGAAGGCCGGTGCGCGGATACCCGCAGCCCAGACCTTGAGGCTCGCTGGAATGACCTGGCCGCTGCTGGTGATCAACGCATCCGCGGTCACTTCGCTGACCGCCGAGTTGGTCAGCACGGTCACGCCGAGTTTCTCAAGGGTTTTATGCACAGGCCCGCCAATGCGCTCCGGCAACGCGGGTAATACCCTCGGGCCGGCTTCGATAAGGGTGATGTGCATATTTTCCGGTTTGATGCGGTCCAGGCCATAGGCCGCCAGTTCATGAGCGGCGTTGTGCAACTCGGCGGCCAGCTCAACGCCCGTCGCACCGGCGCCGACGATGGCGACGCTGATGTTCTCTTCCACATCGGTCTGGCCCGCATGGGCGCGCAGATAGTGGTTGAGTAACTGCTGGTGGAAGCGCTCGGCCTGTTTGCGGGTGTCGAGGAACAGGCAGTGCTGCGCCGCGCCCTCGGTGCCGAAATCGTTGGTGGTGCTGCCGACCGCGATCACCAGGCTGTCATAACCCAGCACGCGCGCAGGCACCAGCTCACGGCCTTCTTCATCGAGGGTCGCGGCCAGTTGGATTTTTTTCTGTTCACGGTCAAGCCCGCTCATGCGCCCCAGTTGGAACTCGAAGTGGTTCCATTTGGCCTGGGCGACATAATTGAGCTCGTCTTCCGAAGAATTCAGCGAGCCGGCGGCCACTTCGTGCAGCAGCGGCTTCCAGATATGGGTGAGGTTGGCGTCCACCAGCGTGATGCTGGCGGTGCCGCGCTTGCCCAGAGTCTTACCCAGGCGGGTAGCCAACTCCAGGCCGCCGGCGCCGCCGCCGACGATAATAATACGATGGGTCATGGGGATATCTCGCAAGGCTAAAAGAAATCGGAGCAGTTACCCTCGCGAGCGCGATGCAGCTCATAGCGTCAGGTAACTCAAAAGGCGGCTCAGCAGGCCGAGCCCGATGACCACCAACAGCACCACACCCAGGAGCAGCCATGGCCGGAAAGGCTTGCGCTCAACTCGGTTTTGGGAGAGTTGCAGGTACTCTTCGACATGCTGTTGGTCATCGGGGTTCAGGCGGCTGGTCATAAAGGCCTCGTCAGGTAGACGTTGCAAAAGGGCGCCACGTTACAGTCAGGACGTTGGCGGGCTCGCCACAAGCGTAGCCGGTGCCCGCGTCACAGGCTGATGCCCACGTCGAATACTATGCTGCGCCCCAGGTTGTTGCGCAAGAAGTCCGGTGCGTCCGGGTGGGCAAACAGCACGCGCGCAAAGGTCGGGCCTACCAGCGACAGCGAGCGCCAGCCCTGACGCAGGTATTCGGTAGGCGGTGGGAAATGGCTGTTGAGGTCCAGCACTTCACGCTTGAGGCTGGTGAAGGCAATCAGGTCCAACTCGCCCAGGTCCATGCCGCGTTCTTTGTAGTTATGCGCCTTTTTGCGCAACGTCGGCGCCAGGCGCAGCAAGAACTCATGGGCCGGGATACGCCGTGGCTTGGCCTCGCGCCGCACCAACTGGCTCAAGGAAAACGCACTGCGCCGTCGCAGCAACTCATCGCGCCATTCGTCGTTCAGGCGCCGGCCTTCATCCAGCACGAAAAACACTTCGAAACTGGCGTCACGAAACAACACGTCCGGCGGCTCTTGCCCGGCGGGGTGAAACTCTTCGGCACGGTAGGGCACGTTCAAGCCTTGCAGCAGGCGCTGGCAGACCCAACGCTCACGCTCCCATTTGCGGGCATTGGACAGGAAAGCGTTGGCTTGTTCGGCTGCTACGGTGAGCAGGCGCAAATAATCTGAGTCATCCATAGGCGTAGCTTAGCGTTCAAATGATGACCGTAGGAAGTCCTGCTGTGGTTGCGCCGGGCGAGGGGCTTGTCCGGTAGTCATAACTTGATTAGTTGCATAAGCACCATTACGGGTCCTGAGTGCGCTTTAATGGTGCGAAAAGTTCGCCGATAACTATTTAAAAGTTATTAGAACGTCTACGTTGGTTATAGGCACCCAAGGTGCGCTGGGCGTACACATAAGTGCGCAGGAACGTGCCTAGGAAATATAAGTTGCATGGAGTAGAGTCCAACCAGTGAATTTTTCTATGGATAGATAAAGAAGCGAGCCATGAAAACACCGCCCCTCAATGCTGTAAAAGCGTTCGAAGCCGTCTCCAGGCACCTGAGTGTAACTAAGGCCGCCGCCGAGTTATGCGTGACACAAGGGGCAGCCAGCCAGCAAATCAAGAACCTGGAAAACTATGTGAACTGCCCGCTGTTCATCAGAGACGCCAAAGGGCTGACGCTGACCAAAGCCGGTCAGCGCCTGGCGGGCGTAGCCCAGAAAGCATTGGGCGAACTGGCCGCTGTAGCAGAGGAAATCATCGGTACCCAAAGAACCACGCTGTCGATCTCTGCGCCGCCTTCGTTCGCAGTAAAGTGGCTTATTCCCAACCTGAATAAGTTTTACGAAACGCACACGGACCTCAATATCATTATTGATGCGTCCTGTGAGGTAAGAAGTTTTCGAAATGATGGCATTGATGCGTCAATCCGCTTCGGCAAAGGCGAGCATCTGTCGTTAAATAGTAAGGTGCTGGGCTGTTCAGATATCATCATAGTAGCCAGCCCCGCCTATATTCGAAATGCCCCTGCGATCAATGCGAGTGCCGACCTGTACGGGCATAAGTTGATCAGTTATGAGTCGAAAACGGAGAGTCACAGAAAACTGCATAAAAGCTGGCAGGGAGTTTTCAGTGAACTGGGTTTGCTCCTCAGTCCGAGCAAGGCAAGTGTTGTTTTTACTGAAGGCCATATGGCGTTGACTGCCGCTATTCATGGTCAGGGCTTGGCGTTGATAGAATCAATTTTGGTCGATCATGAGTTGCGCAGTGGCCAGTTGGAAAAGGTCTTGGATTCGAGTTTTTCAGGCGACAACTGCTACACGTTGTTCAAGCCTGAGTACTCTCAGAAGACACAGGCGTTGCAAAAATTCGAAGACTGGTTAGTGGATTCGCTGGCCTGTTCGTTAAGCAGTGTATAACGTCAACTCAGGCGCGCCGACTCTCATAATGTAGGCGCTGTCAGGCTGAGGGGTTTAGAAAAACTAATACCCGCTGAAGAAATACTCCATCGACTCTGTCCCAGAAGTCTCGTATTTTTAAGATCTGCCTGTGGAATACCAGGAAGATACGATAAGTCAATGACTTACCCTCCTAATCGTTTCAAGTAATTGCGCGATGCCTGAGCTGAACTATTTTAGTTCCGGCGCGAGGCATCACGCTGTTTCTCTGGTACGCAGAGCAACTACCGCGTAGCCCGTATAACCCGACTTCAATGACCCAGCGAAAGTATAGGAGTGACACCGTGGCACAACGAGCAACCATTATCCTCTCTGAGGAAAATATTGGTGAAATTGCTGCAGCAGTCGGTCTCGACACTTTAATGGATGAAACGATCGTAAAGTTGCGTGATGCATTGGCTGTGTTCGGTAATGGTGAGGTTGAAATCCAGCCCCGCACCGGCTTTGTCTATGAAACGCCGGAAATGGGGTTGATTGAGTTCATGCCGGCTTACCGACGCGATAAGAACGTCGCACTCAAAGTCGTTGGCTACCATCCTGGTAATCCGTTTAATCGGGGTATGCCGACGGTCATGGCTACTAACTCCCTCTACGACGTCAGGGACGGGCACCTTATTGCTGTGGTCGATGGTGTATTTGCAACCGCCGTACGCACAGGTGCCTCTTCGGCGGTCGCGTCGATATTGCTGGCTCATCCTGGCAGCAAAACCCTTGGGCTGATTGGCGCCGGTGCAATGGCCGTCACCCAGGCCCATGCCCTCAGTCGAATCTTTGACTTTGACACGGTGTTGGTCCACGACATCGATCCAGCGGTGGAAAGAACGTTCGCCAAGCGAGTCGCCGCCTTGGGCATTACGCCAACCATTGCTTCCAAGGAGAGGGTGCTGGCCGAGTCCGATATCATTTGCGTGGCAACCTCCATTGGTCTTGATGCAGGCCCGGTGCTTCACGCCGGTGGGATGAAACCCCACGTGCATATCAATGCGGTGGGGGCTGATACGCCACGTAAATATGAATTATCAACGCAGTTACTCAAAAGTTCGTTCCTGGTTCCGGATTATCTGGAACAAGCGTTGAACGAGGGTGAATGCCAGCAATTGAGTGAAGAGGAGCACGGTTGTATTGGCCCTGAGCTGCACAAAATCGTCAAAGCGCCGCAGGACTATATTGAGTATCAGAGCAAGCTGACTATTTTCGACAGCACCGGTGTTTCACTGGCCGATCAGATCATGACCGAGGTCTTGATTGAGCAGGCAGAGAAACTGGGGCTGGGTCAGCGCATCCTGATTGAAGCGGGGTGTGATGACCCGATGAACCCTTACCTGTTCTCCAACTTCACGCATCGCCTGCAAGTTGTTGAAAACACCGTTCAAGACCGCCCCATAAAGTCAGCATGAGTGAATAAGGACAGGCCATGAGCAGCGTACCTTTAATCGACAGAAAAGCACTTTCCGTTGCCGTGTTTTTCGGGCTTCTCTCTGCGCTGATCTGGGGCGCATGGCCTGTGCTTTCGCGTTTCGGCGTACAAAAAACCCTGTCGCCTTATGACATCGCAGCGCTGCGCTTCATGGTGGCCGGGTTGATCTTGCTTCCGTTCGTTCTAAAAAAAGGAACGGGAACGCTGGGCTTGCCAAAAACCCTGGTCCTTACACTGGGCCAAGGCATTCCCCACGTACTGTTGGGCATCATCGGATTGGCCTATGCCCCGGCGGGTCATGCCGGTGTGCTTATCCCCAGTGCTATGATTGCGGTTTCCACAGTTGGGGGCTGGTTCGTGCTGCGTGACCGGCCGCAAAAGGCCGTGCTGATTGGCGTTGCAGTGGTGTTGGCAGGGGCCACCCTTTCGGGGTGGCGAAGCCTGACGGACAGTGGTGGGCAAGTCTGGCTGGGAGACTTGTTGTTCATTGGCGCGGGTGCATTGTGGGGGGTCTATACCCTTGCCTCGCGCGCATGGGATGTTGACGCCTTTCAGGCTACGGCGCTGGTATCCGTGGTTTCCATGCTGCTTTATCTGCCGCTGTATTTCATTTGGGGGACGCCGGGTATCCTGGCTGCTCCCGTATCTGAAATCGTGTTTCAATCGCTGTTTCAGGGCGTGTTTGCCGCCATTCTGGGTTTGTTGTTCTACACGAAGGCGGTAACGATACTGGGCGCAACGCGTGGTTCTATATTCGGTGGCCTGGTCCCTTGCATTGCCAGTGTGCTGGGTATCCTCGTCCTGTCCGAGGTCCCCAGCCCGATTGAGATTGCTGGCGTGATACT
Organism: Pseudomonas onubensis; assembly: GCF_965653655.1. Lineage (NCBI taxonomy): Bacteria > Pseudomonadati > Pseudomonadota > Gammaproteobacteria > Pseudomonadales > Pseudomonadaceae > Pseudomonas > Pseudomonas onubensis. Next base: position 127,853 of record NZ_CBFHAZ010000002.1, read on the forward strand.
GGCCAGCGGTGGAATGATTTATGTCTTCGGATTTCGGAAATGACGTGGGCAGATATCACTCACTTTTTCGATTGAACGGCTTGAGCTCACCCGACATAACCTTTCGATAGAAGGTCCAGTAGTCCTGTTCGATGACTTCCATGTGCGAGCGCGAGCAATCATGCAAGGCTTGGCAGTGACCCATCGGCACACTGGCGAGGCTATGGTGCGCAGTGTGCAGGTTGTTTCCATTCGTATACCAGCGCGCCACCCACGACGCCTCGATGCTTCTCGTGTTCCTGTTGAAGTTCGGTTCGCTGTAGGCGTCAAGGCCGAAATGCTCTGGCAGTTCTATCAGGTAGTGAGCCGGCTCCGCGATAAGCACCATCGGGATGAACCAGGCGACTATTAAGAACATTGAACCGGTCACGAGCGTAAAGGCGATGGCCGCTGAAAGAATAACAAAGTAAAGACAATATTCCTGCCTGGCGTGTGCGTGCGCTTTGTTATCTTCTATGTCGTGCAGCGTCGTTGTTGTCAGGCTCTTAATCATGAATGTACCCACGCGAATAAACCTGCCGGGATTCAGGGCAGCACCTAATAATTTAATTGGGCTGTTCATGCCTTTTTCTGGATAGTTGAAGAATTCACTGTTAAGTGCCGTGCCAAGGTGTCGATGATGGCGCAGGTGATGATATTTATAGTGCGAAAACGAGTTGAGCATGAATAAACCGCAAAAGAATCCCAGTACCCGATTAAGCCGCTGAGATTTAAAGGCGTGCCCATGCAACAGCTCATGTTGAAGCTCAGTGAAGTGAGCAAACATTAAACCGAGCATGATGACTGTCAGGCCAATTGCATACCACGGCAAGTCGATAACGCCATGGTCGTCGAGTAGCAGCGCAGTCATGCCGAGCGCGATGATTAAAATCGCGTTGGCATAAACTATCGTCGTGCGCACGGGCGTCCTTTTCATCAGTTGCTTTTTGAATTCAGCGTCCAGTTTTGGTGCGCCCCTGTCAGGGGGAGACGCATTTTGCTTGGTCGCCAGCGGATAAGTAGTTGTGTTTGTCATCAATGCGCCCAGTACTAACAAGAGACTTGTTTTCCTGCTCCTTAGTTTGGTTTAAATGGCACCAAGGTTTTATTTGAAGGCGGCATCGGCTGCAATGCAGTAATGCTATAACCAGTATTAGTTTCTCTATTGGGCCTGTACCCTCGACACGTTGTTCTCTTTTCGCTTAGTCGGTTGGCAGTGAAGCCCTGCACAGCGCAAGGCGTGGCGCGGTAGACTGACCACCCTATAGGGACTCTGGGAATGAGGCCTGTTTATGCTCGATATCAATGGCGTCGTGTCCATGAATGGCATTAACGCTTTATGGCCGTTGACGCCGTGATCGGCGCCTCCGTACTGGCGCCGGAAACCCTCATCATCGGCTGGCTGTTGTACGCGCCGTTGGTCATGTGGGCGATCCTGCGCACGCCGTGGGTCGAGTTGTTTGCCGACCGGCGGCGCCAGCATTTGTTGTTCGGCACCGTGTTTGCCCTGTTTATGCTCTGGCTGGTACGGCGGGATTTCGACACCGGTGTGTCTTACCACTTTATCGGCATGACCGCCGTGACCCTACTGTTGGATTGGCCCCTCGCTATCGTCGGCGGGTTGGTCGCGCAATTGGGTTTGGTGCTGCTGGGGCGCCAGGACCTGGCGGCGGTCGGGGTCAATGGTTTGCTGCTGATCGGGTTGCCGGTGCTGGTCACCGAGACCTGCGCGCTGCTGGTGGAGCGGGCGCAACCGCGAAACCCCTTTGTGTATATCTTCTGTTCCGGTTTTTTCGCCGCGGCGCTGTCGGCACTGCTGTGCCTGCTGGCGGCGTTGGGGCTGCTTTGGTTTGACGGCCGTTTTGCCATGCCGGAGTGGCTGGAGGACTTCGTCGGTTACCTGTGGCTGATCATCTTCCCCGAGGCGTTTATCAACGGCATGGTCATCAGTGCCCTGGTGGTGTTCTGCCCGGAATGGCTGGAGACCTTCAACCGTACGCGCTACCTGTCGGCGCCGTGGAAGGACGACGATTCGCGGCGTTGATCCAGATCAAATCCCAGGCGGCCGTGCAGGCCCATGCTCTGCGAAATTTTACTGAGCAGGGCGGGGCACGGACTATGAGTGTGTACGAATGGGCGCGGCAAGAGTTGCGCAGAAGCCAGGATGCGGCACAGGAAATCGGCTTTGACCCAGGCCTTACCCTGCGCGCCATGCTCAGTGCGGTGGTGCAGCAGAGCAAGGGTGTGCGCAGTTTTGAAGACTTGGCCGACGAGCTGCAATACCTTGCAGAAAACCTCGACGACCAGCAGGAATACGCCTTTATGCGGCCTTAATGGCGCGGCGGCAGGTCTTCAGAGAACAGCTCGTCCTCGGCATCCGGGCTCACCGGAATCTTGTGTTCTTCCGCGGCCCAGGCGCCAAGGTCGATAAGCTTGCAGCGGTCCGAGCAGAACGGCCGGTTGAGGTTGTCGGGTTTCCATTCCACGGGTGCGCCGCAGGTTGGGCACTCGACGGTCAAGGGTTGGCTCATGATCGGCCTCCACGCAAAGTAAGGTAAAAGTGGTGCAGTCGCTCGACCTCGCTGTGCAGCCAGGCGAGGTCCTTGTCGTTGACCAGCACGTCATCGGCATGGTTCAGACGGTCTTCACGGCTGGACTGAGCCTTGAGGATCGCCTGCACCTGCTGTTCGCTGATGCCGTCGCGCTGCAGGGTACGCTGAATCTGCAGTGATTGCGGCACGTCGATTACCAGGATGCGCTGGGTCATGCTGTACTGGCCGGATTCGATCAGCAGCGGCGAGACCAGGATCGCGTAAGGCGATTGGGCGCGCGCAAGATGGCTGCGAATTTCCTCGCCGATCAACGGGTGCAGCAGGGCTTCCAGCCAGCGACGCTCTTCGGGCACTTCAAAGATCAGCTTGCGCAGGGCGGCGCGGTCCAACTGGCCGTCCGGCTGCAACACGCCAGCACCAAAATGCTCGGCAATGCGTGCAAGTGCCGGCCGGCCGGGTTCGACCACCCAACGTGCGGCATGGTCGGCATCGACCAGGTCAATGCCCAGGTCGATAAAGTGCTGGGCGGCCGCGCTTTTGCCGCTGCCAATGCCGCCGGTGACGCCTAGAATCCAGGGTGTTGCGACGCAAGTGGTCATCTGAAACCGACAGACTGCAAATAGAAGTCGGTTATTTGACCACCCCAGAGCAATGCAATCCAGCCGGCAATTGCCAGGCACGGGCCAAATGGCATCGGCACCGATGCCTGGGACTTGCGCAAACGCATCAGGACAAGGCCTGCGAACACCCCCAGCAGGGACGCTATCAGCAGCGTCATCGGTAGAATCTGCCAACCACCCCAGGCACCGAGCAGGGCCAGTAGCTTGAAGTCGCCATAGCCTATGCCGTCCTTGCCGGTGACCACTTTGAACACCCAGAACACGCTCCACAGGCACACATAGCCTATGACTGCGCCCCATAGCGCATCGGGCAGCGTCGCCAACAGGTCGCCGCTATTGAGGATCAACCCCAGCCACAGCAGCGGTAACACCAGCACATCCGGCAGCAGTTGATGATCGACGTCGATCAGGCTCATCGCCAGCAGGCCCCAACTCAGCAGCATCACTGCGCCAGCTTGCCAGCCGAAGCCAAAATGCCAGGCGACAGTGGCCGAGAGCAGCGCACAGGCCAGTTCGGTAAAGGGGTAGCGGGCGCTGATAGGCTCGCGGCAATGGGCGCAGCGCGCCTTGAGTAGCAGGTAGCTGAGTACCGGGATATTTTCCCAGGGGCGAATCGGTTGGCTGCAATGCGGGCAGCACGAGTTGGGCAGCATCAGGTTGTAGGCAGGGCTGACGGGGTCGGCTGGCAGGCCGAGTATTTCCTGGGCCTGGGCGCGCCATTCGCGCATGAGCATCTTCGGCAGGCGCCACACCAGCACGTTGAGAAAGCTGCCGACGATCAGGCCGAGCACCAGCGCCATCCCGACAAAGACCCAGGGTTGCTCACTCAGCAGCAGGCTCAAAACGCCGACCCCAACTGGAACACCGGCAGGTACATCGCAATCACCAAGGCGCCGACAATGCCCCCCAACACCACCATGATCAGTGGCTCCATCAGGCTGGTGAGGTTATCGACCAGGTTCTCCACATCGGCTTCATAGTGGTTGGCGACTTTTTCCAGCATGCGGTCCAGGGTGCCCGACTCTTCACCGATGGCTGTCATCTGGATGGCCATGCCGGGAAACAGTCCGCTGCGGGCCATGGACTGGTTCAACGGCACACCTGTGGATACATCGTGTCGCATATGTTCGATCGCCTTTCTGAACAATCCATTGCCTGCCGCGCCTGCCACGGAGTCCAGCGCCTGCACCAATGGCACGCCCGCCGCAAAAGTGGTCGAAAGTGTACGGGCGTAGCGGGCGATGGCGGAGCGCCTCAGCAGTGTGCCCGCCAGCGGCACGTTCAACAAACCCGCATCCAGCCCGTCACGAAACCGCGGGTAAGCCCGATAGGCATGGCGCAGCGCGGCTATTGCCATACCCAGCCCCAAGGCGAGCATCCACCAGGCGTGCTGCAGGAAGTTGGACAGCGCAATCACTAGCAAGGTAAAGCCCGGCAGTTGGTCGTTTACCCCGGCGAAGAGGTTCTGGAACTGTGGCACCACGTGGATAAGCAGGACTGCACTGACTAGGCAGGCGACCACGATCACGGCGATAGGGTAGGTCATGGCTTTTTTGATTCGCGCCTTGAGCTGCTGGCTTTTCTCCAGGTGAATCGCCACCCGCTCGAGCAGTGTTTCCAGGGCGCCTGCCTGTTCGCCTGCGGCAATCAGGTTGCAATACAAATCATCAAAGTGACGCGGCTGTTTGCGCAGCGCTGCTGCCAGGCTGTTTCCGGCGGCAATTTCCTGCTTCAAGCGTTTTATCAGCGCGCGCATCTGCCGGTTTTCGAAGCCTTCGCAGATGATGTCGAACGCTTGCAGCAGTGCAATGCCTGCCTTTAACAGGGTGGCCAATTGGCGTGTGAACAGCGCGATGTCAGCGGGTTTTATCGGCGCGGCAAAATATGGCCGGTGCGAAGCCTTTTTGCGCACGCGGCCGGGGCAAATCCCCTGTTGGCGCAGTTGCGCCTTGATCAGTGCCAGGTTATGGCCGGTGGTTTGCCCGCACACCCGGCGGCCTTTGCGGTTGGTGCCTTCCCAGGCGTAGATCGTTGAAGCGTCATTCATGGCACAGGTCCGCACACAGGTCGTCGTAGATTTATAGCTTAGTCAGATGACGGATTCGGACCGCTCGTTGGCGCACGATAAAATGTCAGAATGTGCGTCTCAGCCACAATTGGGCGCTCACGGATGAGTACACTGGCGCCGCTGCACACTGCAGGGCGCAGGACGCGCCTTGATTAGGTTTTTATTCTGGAGAGTGAATGTGATGCGTCAGAAAGGCTTTACCTTGATCGAGTTATTGATCGTCGTGGCAATCATCGGCATTTTGGCCACCATCGGTCTGCCCATGTATACCAAGCACCAGGCCAAGGCCAAGTTCACAGCGGGGCTGGCTGAAATTGCGGCGTTGAAGGCTGGTTTTGAAGACACCCTTAACCAAGGCACCGTGCCAACCCTGGCGTTGATTGGTGGCACCAGCCCGACTGCCAACTGCGCGATTACCTTAGCCGGCGATGTGGCCACGGGCGCCGGTTCCATTACCTGCGAAATCCTCGATGCACCTGCGCCGGTATTGGGCAAGACCATCACCTTGACGCGCAGCGCCACCCAGGGTTGGGCGTGTGCCACCACCGCCGAGGCGCAGTACGTCGCCAAGGGTTGCGGCACTGACGGGGCGTAATGCCTGCCGGGCAGTCAGCGAGTTTGTTGCTGCCTGCCCAATGCGGTGCTAGCTTTAGCCCACCGCCCGTGTAGCTCAGTTGGTAGAGCAGCGCACTCGTAACGCGAAGGTCGCAGGTTCGACTCCTGTCTCGGGCACAAAGGCAACACTGTTTCAACGGCGACACTGTTTCAAAGGCAACGTTTTCAGATGATCCCAGAATGGTTCTGAAGGCCAGACGAGGCGGCATTCATGCCCACTCTTTTGTATCTGCGCAACCTTGATGACCCAGATGCATCCCCATTCCATGATCTAAGAGAACAACATGACCACACAAGAAATGACCCAGGAACAGCGGCACGAAGCAGCCCTCAAAAAATACGTCGCGGAGTCGCCGGAACTGCTCGACGAGATCAAGGACCTGAGCGCCGATGATCAGAAGGACCAGATCCAGTGGGCATTCGAGGATGAGGCGGAGGCCCAGGGCCTGCAGCCGTGGGAATTGAGCCTCAAGTACACCTCGACGCCGCAAGAATTCGAAGCGGCGCGCCTGGCCTTGCACAAAGAGGCCGCCGAGGTGCTTGGCGTTGATTGGAACGAGTATTGCGGGATGAATAATCTCGCGATCTGAGCGCGAAATTGAAGGAGCGAGCAACCTCGCTCCTTTTCCCAGGATGTTGCTTGCTCAGAGGCTCAGTCGCATCGACAAATCCACCGCCTTCACATCCTTGGTCATCGCACCGATGGAAATGTAATCCACCCCGGTCTGCGCGATAGGCAGCAAGGTGGTTTCATTGATCCCGCCGCTCGCTTCCAGCTTGGCCTTGCCGGCATTCAGGCGCACAGCCTCGCGCATGTCATCCAGGCTCAACTCGTCAAGCATGATGATATCGGCGCCCGCGGCCAGTGCTTCGCGCAGTTCTTCCAGGCTTTCCACTTCGATTTCCACCGGCTTGCCCGGTGCGATCTTATGGGCGGCGGTAATCGCTTCGGCGATCCCTCCACAGGCGGCGATATGGTTTTCCTTGATCAGGAACGCGTCATACAAACCGATGCGATGGTTGTGGCAACCGCCGCAAGTCACTGCGTACTTCTGCGCCAGGCGCAGGCCCGGCAGGGTTTTGCGGGTGTCCAGCAGCTTGACCTGGGTGCTGGCGACAAAGTCCGCCAGGTACTGCGCGCGCGTGGCGACGCCTGACAACATCTGCAGAAAATTCAGCGCACAGCGTTCGCCGCTCAGCAGTGAGCGTGCCGGACCTTCAAGGTGGAACAGCACTTGATTGGGGCTGACACGCTCGCCGTCGGCCACCTGCCAATGCACCGCAACCCGTGGGTCGAGCTGGCGGAACACCGCGTCCACCCAGGCGGTGCCAGCGATAACGGCGGCATCGCGGGTAATGATGGTGGCCTTGGCCAGCCGTTCGGCCGGGATCAGTTGCGCAGTGATGTCGCCGCTGCCGATGTCTTCCAGCAGTGCGCGGCGCACGTTGGCTTCGATTTCGGCGGTGAGGTCGGCAAGACGGAGATTCGGCATAACAGGCTCCACAAACAAAGTGCCTCGATTATAGGGGCAGCGCGCCGCTGAACCCATACTCACCACTCATTTACAGCGCATTGGCAGAGTTCGCTGGCGCAACAACCCCCATTTGCAAGATAATCTCGCGCCTTGCAATTGGCGTCATAGCTTTGACGTTCTGGAGATAACCGGTGTTTGCAGCCCGATGGGCTTGTCGCCGATTTTTCGCCAATTCAACACCGCCGTTTCAGGAGGCCAGGATGCACATTGACGGAAAGGTGGTGCCCATCAATCGGGCACAGGCCACGCCATCGCCGCTCGCGCGCCTGCCGGTGGTGTTGCTGCAGGTTCGCGACAAGGCCGCACAGCAGTTGCAGCAAGGTTTGCAGGAGCTGTTCGATAACGCTGACGACACCCTGTTCGAAATGGCCGACAAGGCCCGCAGCAACGTTGACCATCATATTTTCTTCGAAGCCATGCGTGACCTGCGCCTCAAGCGCAAGAATTTCGAGCGCGTGTTCATGGAGCAATTGTTCGCCGCTTTTGTCGACCTCGGCCAGGCCGAACGCGGTGAATTGCAGCTGGTGCCGGTGGTGTCCTATGAGGCGGTGCCGGGCACGTCCAGAGATGCGCTGGAAAAAGCCGTCGCGCTGGAAGCCATGCTCGGCCGCGTTCGACATCGCGATGGCCTGGCGCTGGGGCAATTGACCGCGCGCCTGGGCGCGTTGCTCGGCAACCCCCTGGATGAACGCGATAACCCGCTCGGCCCGGCACTGCTGTGCGAGTTTTTCCTGCGTGCGGGGCGCAGCCTGGGGGTGGAGATTCGCGTCAAGCTGATCATGCTCAAGCTGTTCGAGAAGTATGTGCTCAGTGACGCCGACCAACTGTACGCCGAGGCTAACCAACTGTTGGTCGCGACTGGCGTTTTGCCGCAGCTCAAGACCGTGCCGTCACGCCGCCCTGGTGGGCGTGAAGCCCGCGAGCAGCAACGCGAAGGCAGTGTGCAGGCCGTGGATCAGCCCTTGGATGAAAACGGCCAGCAAGCCTTTGCCGCGTTGCAGAAATTGCTCGCTGCCGTGCGTGGCAGCGTCGCGCCCACCCTGGAAGCCTGCGCCGAACCCCTGCCCATCGCCACCCGCGATTTGCTGCGCCTGCTCTCCCACCTGCAGCAATATGTGCCGGAGCCCGAGGCCGAAGACGACTTCGACCTGCGTAACCAGCTTGAGCAATTGTTGACTCGCGTGAGCGTCAAGAGCGGCAAATCCCGTGTGGTGGAAGACGCCGATGAGGACGTGATCAACCTGGTCGCGCTGCTGTTCGAGTTCATCCTTACGGATCACAGCGTGCCTGACGTATTCAAGGCCTTGATCGCACGCTTGCAGATTCCGCTGTTGAAAGTGGCGGTGCTGGACAAGAGTTTTTTCAGCCGCGCCAGCCATCCGGCGCGACGTCTGCTCAATGAAATCGCCAGCGCCGCCATGACATGGAGCCCGCGCGATGACTATCAACGTGACAGCCTGTACCTGCGCACTGAGCAGGTGGTGCAACGGCTGTTGAATGAGTTCGTCGAAGACCTGGCGATTTTCCCTCAAGTGCTGGCGCAGTTCAGCGCCTTCACCGCCGACGAGCGCCAGCGCAGCGAGTTGCTCGAACAGCACACCTGCGAGGCCGAAGAAGGCCGGGTGCGCACAGACGCGGCGCGTCAGCGGGTGGCCGAGGTGCTCAATCGACGGTTGGTGGGCCGCGTGTTGCCGCAGACCGTGGTGCAGTTTGTTCAGCAGGCCTGGAGCCAGGTGCTGTTGCTGGCCAGCCTCAAGCAGGGCGAGCAGTCAGTGCAATGGCAGGCGGCCGTGCGCACCCTGGACGAATTGATCTGGAGCGTCAGCCTGCAAAAAGACACCGAGGCCGGCCGGCACTTGCTCGAACAACTGCCCGGCCTGCTCAAAGCCTTGCGTGATGGGTTGACCAGCGCAGCGTTCGACCCCTTCAGCACCCGCGAGTTTTTTCTGCGTTTGCAGGCCATGCACTTGCAGTCGTTGGAAGGCCAGAGCCTGGATACAATGATCGAGGTGCGCGAGCCGTTTTCACTCATTAGCGACGTGCCTGACGTGATCCCGAACCTGCCCAGTGATGATCCGCAGTTGCTCAAGGTCCAGCAGTTGCGCATTGGCAACTGGTTTGAGTTCCAGCAAGACGACGGCAGCCGGCTGCGTTGCAAGCTGAAGGCCATCATGGCACCGGCTGACTGCTACATTTTCGTCAGCCGCACCGGGCTCAAAGCCCTGGAGAAAAGTGCCGGCCAATTGGCCTTGGCCCTCAAGCAGGGCGCGCTGCGCAGCCTCGATGAGGAGCTGCTGTTCGACCGCGCGCTGACGTCGGTGATTGGCACGTTGCGCCAACTCAATCGCGGCAAGTGATCGCAACCGCAGGGCTGAACGCGGCATACTGGTAACACCTCGTCTCATTCAAGGAACCCGTATGCAGTTGGACCCCACCAGCGGTTGGTGCCAGGGCATCCGTCATTGCCCGTCGCCCAACTTCAACGAGCGCCCCGCCGGCGAGATCTCACTGTTGGTGGTGCATAACATCAGCCTGCCACCGGGGCAGTTTGCCACTGGCAAGGTGCATGAGTTTTTCCAGAATCGCCTGGATGTCACGAAACATGCCTACTTTGAAGGCATTGCGAGCCTACGGGTATCTGCGCATTTTCTGATTGAGCGCGACGGCTCGGTGACACAGTTTGTTTCCTGTCTGGACCGTGCCTGGCATGCCGGGGTGTCGAGTTTCGAGGGTCGTGAAGCGTGCAATGACTTTTCCCTCGGGATCGAACTGGAAGGCACGGACGAGCTACCGTTTACCGATGCGCAATATGTGTCGCTGATCGGCCTGACACGACAGCTGTTGGCGGCCTACCCAGGCATTACCCCGCAGCGTATTTGTGGTCACAGTGATATCGCCCCGGCGCGCAAGACCGATCCGGGCCCGGCTTTTGATTGGACGCGCTTTCGCAGCGCCCTGCAGGATGGAGGACACGCACGATGAGTTTCCTGGTGTTGGTGCTGGCAGTGTGGATCGAGAAGTTTTCGGCCCTGCGTCGGCGGTTGCAACGTGACGGCGGATGGCTGCGCGAGCTGGCCAAGCTGGAGTCGAGCCCGCGCATGGGCAAGCAGCCTTGGCTGATCCTGGTACTGCTGGTGTTATTGCCGGTGGCCTTGCTGGGGTTGTTGCTGTTGGTGCTGGAGCCCGTGGCTTATGGCCTGTTGGCACTGCCGGTGCATTTGCTGGTGGTGATCTACAGCCTGGGGCGTGGCGACTTGCTGGGCGAGCTTGGGCCGTTTCGCGACGCCTGGCGGCGCGGTGACCTGCAAGCTGCCGAGCACGTGGCCGAGCGCGACCTGAAGGTGGCCGCCGACAGTGGCGAGCAACTGCTGGAGCGGGTTCAAGGCCATTTGCTGTGGCAGGCCTACCAAAGCTTTTTTGCGGTGATTTTCTGGTATTTCCTGCTGGGCCCTGTCGCGGCCCTGGCTTATCGGCTGTTGGCATTGGCCAGCGAGAACAGCCAGAACCCACTGGTCGCCGAACGCGCCGGGCAATTGCGTCACGCATTTGACTGGCTGCCGGTGCGTCTGCTGGCGGCCAGCTTTGCCCTGGTGGGTAACTTTGTCGCGGTCAGCCGTGTGATGCTGCATGAGCTGTTGAGCTGGGACATCAGCGCTGCGCAACTGATGGAAAAAGTCGGCCTGGTGGCGGCTGAGATTCCACCGCCGGTGGTGGGGGCCGATGGCATCAACAGTTTGGATCGTCTGTGGGAACTGCTGCTGCGGGCCGCGGTGCTGTGGTATGCCGGGTTTGCGATCTGGACGGTGTTGCCTTAATAACCGGCGGTCAAATGTGGGAGCTGGCTTGCCTGCGATGGCATCACCTCGGCATGACTGAAAAACCGCGGTGCCTGTATCGCGGGCAAGCCCGGCTCCCACACAAGTCAGCTTCCACTTTAGGTTTGTGGTGATTTTTCAAGCCATTAACCTTACGTTACAAAACTCCCTTTCAAATTGAGCTATACAGTCAGAGCGCCAAATAGTGGCTATCTGCCGCCGCCCTGCGCCTCAATAAAAATAAGAAAGGGAGCTCACCCGTGAAGCGCTTGCTCTATCCCGCTGTCGCCCTGATGAACCGCCTGAGTTTTGGCATGAAGTTCAGCCTGATCAGCGTGCTGTTCCTGCTGCCGATGCTGGCGACCAACTACTTTTTGGTGCGCGACTCGTGGTCGCAATTCCAGGGCACTCGCATTGAACTGCAAAGCCTCGACTTGCTCGGCAGCAGCCTGGCGTTGCGGCGCGACCTGGAAACCCTGAACAATCAGGTGCAAATCAACGCGGTGCTGGGGCAATCTGGCAAGGCTGGCGATCTTGAAGGCAAGATCAGCGCTCTGGAGCAGAGTGTGCTGAGCCGCTTGCAAAGCCTCAACGCCATGACCGCCGACCCCGAGCAAGCCAGCGCCTTCGAGGGCAAGCGCGACGAGTTGATCGCTGCATTCAAGGCCCAGCAGCAGGAAACCTCGCTGCTGAGCAAAAGCGCATTGATCGGTAAACTCCTCAACAAGGCGCAAATGTTGAGCCAGATCATCGCCAGCCAGTCCGGCTTGAGCCGTGACCCTCAGAGTGATTTGCGCCAGCTCAGTGAGCTGCTCACCAGCGTCACCGCGCAAGTCACTCAAACCCTGGGCGAGGGGCGGGCCATGGGCGCGTACTCCTTGGGCCAGGGCTTTCTCAACTCATCCTCGAGCACGCGCTTTGATGAGCTGTTGCAACAGTTGGAAAAACTCCAGGCTGAATACGCCTTGAAGTTGCAGGACGCGCTGGGCGCCAGCACCGCCGCGCGCACGGCGCTCGACAGCCAGGCCCAAGCCAGCGGCGCCAGCCTCAAGCAAGGTAGCGAGTTGTTTGAAGAGCAGGTCGTCATGGCGCAAACCCTCGACGCCCCATGGCAGGGTTTCTACGAGGATGTCAGCCAACTGATGGCCCAGACTTACCAGCTCAATGAAGCCACCCTGAGGTTCCTTGAGCAGCAACTGCAGCAGCGCCTGGCGCAAAACCGCACGCATATGGTGGTATTGGTGTGTGCCCTGGTGGCGGTGTTCCTGCTGATCTTCTATTTGTATGCAGGCTTCTATGCCTCCACGCGCACTACCTTGCGCCGATTGGGCGCGATGATGGACAAAGTGGCGGCCGGCGACATGACCGTCACGTTTGTGGCCCACAGTCGCGATGAACTGGGCGACCTGGGCCAAGTGTTCAATGGCACGGTGGCCAAGATCCACGACCTTATAGAGCGTGTCGGGCACACCGTCAGCCAGGTCGAGCTGCAAGCCGGGCAGGTGCAGGCCGTCTCATCGCAAAGTAATCAGGCGGTGTCCGGCCAGCGCAGCCAGATTGAACAGGTGGCGACGGCGATGAACCAGATGTCTTCCACGGCCCAGGAAGTGGCGCGCAGCGCGGCGGCGGCGGTCAACAGCGCCCAAAGCGTCAACGACGAAACCGTTACTGGCCGTGGCCTGGTGCAATCCCAGCAGGGCAGCATTGCGCGCCTGGCATCTGAGATTGATGAATCGGTACGGGTGATCAATCAACTGGCCATCGACAGCCAGTCCATCAGCAGCGTGCTGGAAGTGATCAAAAGCATCGCCGAACAAACCAACCTGTTGGCGCTCAATGCGGCGATCGAGGCGGCGCGTGCCGGTGAGCAAGGGCGTGGTTTTGCGGTAGTGGCCGATGAGGTGCGCACCCTGGCTCGACGCACTCAGCATTCCACTGAAGAAATCGAACAGATGATCAGCCGTTTGCACAGCGGCGTAGGCGCGGCGGTAAAGGCCATGGGCACCAGCCATACCATGGCCAATGGCACGGTGGCCCAGTCGGAAAAGGTCCAGCAGGCGCTGGAAAATATCCTCGGCGCCGTAGGCATGATCGTCGACCAGAACCAGCAGATCGCCGCCGCCGTGGAGCAGCAAACCGCAGTCGCTCACGATATCGACCAGAACATCGTCGAAATCAATCGAGCCGGCGAACATGCGGCCCAGGGCGCGCAGCAGACCGAAGCCGCCAGCCGGCAGTTGTCATTGCAGGTCATCGAGCTGAAGCACTTGATTGGGGCGTTTCGCGTGTAAGACCTGCGCGTAGGAATAGGCTTGATGGTTTGTGGTGCCGGTCCTGATTTTTTGCTGTGCCTGTTCTGAGGCTGCGGTTGGGTGAGAATTTGTTTCACCCACTCAAGGGTCTCGGGAGGCAACGCGATGACGGCGGTTATCGGCATCAAAGGGCACTGCGCCCATTGCGACATCACCTTCGAACTCAAGCCCTGGCAATTGAACGCCATTGCTATCCATGAGCCGTTTGATTGCCCGTATTGTCAGTGGGTCCTGGAATTGAACTGCCCCAGACAACTGCGCCAGTTCAAATCACTGGATCACTGGGCCATGGTGCACCCAAGCTTGATGGTATTGACCAGCGTGGTGCTGATCGTGGCGATGGTGGCCGAGTGGCTGGGCCTGATCAGCATGATCGGGCAGCTCAACGTTTCATTGCTGGTGGTGCTGATCCACTTTCTGATGCTGCGTTTTGTGCGCCACCGGCAGCGGCTGACCTTGGAACTGCAAGCAGTCAACGTGCTACCAGTTGAAGAGCTCGCACGCATTGCGTGTGCTCGTTTCGGCCAGCACTGAAGGGCTGATGCCCATCCGTTCGGCCAAGGCGTTGCAGATATCCGGCAGGTGTTGCGGGCTGTTGCGCTGGCCGGGGTACATGGCGGGCGCCATGTCCGGCGAATCGGTTTCCAGCACCAGCGCCTCAAGCGGCAGCTGGGGCAGCACCTTGTGCATGCGCAGCGCCTGGGGCCAGGTGGCCGCGCCGCCCAGGCCCAGTTTGAAACCAAGCTTGATGTATTCGCGGGCCTCCTCAACGCTGCCGGCAAACGCATGAATGATGCCGCCGCGCGGCAGGCGGATACGCTTGAGCGTGGCGATCACTGCCGCGTGGCTGCGGCGCACGTGCAGCAGAGCTGGGAGCTGGAACTCCACGGCCAGTTTCAGTTGCGCTTCAAACAGGCTTTGCTGACGTTCGCGGTCCAGCTGTTCGAGGAAGTAATCCAGGCCGATCTCGCCGACGGCGCACAGTTGGCGATGGCCCTGCAGACGGGTCAGCCAATCACCCAGTTCGATCAGGTCGGCGGGGCGATGCTCATCCAGATATACCGGGTGCAGGCCGAAGGCGGCGAATAAACCGTCATCTTCCTGTACCAGATCCCACAGCCGTTGCCAGTTCTGCTGATATACACCCAGCACCACCATGCGCTGCACGCCGAGTTGACGGCTACGGGCGAGGACTTCCCGACGATCAGTGTCGAAATCCGGGAAGTCCAGGTGGGTGTGGGTGTCGATCAAATCCACGCTCAAGCCTCGTGAATGCGCTGCTTGAAGGTCCGGCCGATGGCATGTACGCCGGGCTCGTACTGTTCTTGTTCGATAGCGGCCAGGGCCAGGCGCAGGGCGGTGTCGGCGATCAGTTGATGTTGCTGGGCCATGGCATTGACCGGCAAGGGCAGGAAGTCGAGCAGTTGGGTGTCGCCGAACGTGCCCAGGCGCAACGGCCGGGATTTGAGCGGGAAGTCATGCAAGGCATCGAACACACCTTGCAGCAGCACGTAGGAAGTAGTCACCAGCGCGTCAGGCAGATGCCCCAGGCGTTGCAGGAGTTCTTCCATCAACTGGCGGCCACAGTCACGGCTGAAGGCTTCACCCTGTTCGACCAGTACCTCGCCCTTGAAGTCGCGCAAGGCTTCACGGAAACCGGCGGCGCGTTCCTGGCTGATGCTGAGTTCCGGGTGCGCACCGATCAGCGCAATCTGTTTGGGCAACGGCTGCAACAGGCTGCTGGTGAGTTGCTGGCAGGCCTGGCGGTCGTCGCTGACCACCGAGCAGAACTGCCCGGGTTCCATCACCCGGTCGATGGCAATCACCGGCAAGCCCTTGGCTTGCAGCTCGCGGTAGCTGTCATCGCTGGCCGGCAAGCAACTGGCCACGAACAGCGCATCGCAGCGCCGCGCGCGGAACAGTTGCAGCAGTTGGCGTTCGCTGTCGGCTTCATCATCGGAGCTGGCGATCAGCAGTTGGTAGCCGCGTGCCCGCGCGCCCTGTTCCAACAGCTTGGCGATGCGTGCGTAACTGGGGTTTTCCAGGTCGGGCAAGATAAAGCCCAAGGTGCGCGTGTGCCGACTGCGCAGCCCGGCGGCCTGAGGGTTGGGCGTAAAGCCATGGGCTTCGACCACAGCACGCACCCGCTCGACGGTGGCGTTGCTGATGCGTTGCTGTTCGGCCTTGCCGTTGATGACATAGCTGGCGGTGGTGACGGACACACCGGCCAGACGTGCGATATCACTGAGTTTCAAACCGGGATTTCCTTGTTTTCTAGAGCTTGCCCCGACATTTTGTCCAATCGTAACCGATTCCTGCACACGACTATTGTCTGAGCTCAAGCGCCGAGTGGTCCTTCAAGCTTGCATAATTAGCGCATAATCTGCCATAAATTCTAGATTAAACGTTTCAGCAGGCGTATTTTTACGATGTTCGCCACTGAGTGACTACTGCCAATTGACCACTCAGTCAGCTATTTTTGAACGCGCCTGCGCTGATTTATTCAAAACAATACCTAGTGCCCACAGTGCACTAACTAGGAGAACGGCATGCTTGAGCTCACTGTAGAGCAGATTTCCATGGGCCAGGTGGCCGTGGATAAATCTGCTGCCTTGCACCTGCTCGCGGACAAACTGGTGGCCGACGGCCTGGTCGCCGAGGGTTATCTGAGCGGCTTGCAAGCCCGTGAAGCCCAAGGCTCGACCTTTCTCGGCCAAGGTATTGCCATCCCCCACGGCACCCCGCAAACCCGTGACCAAGTATTTTCCACCGGCGTGCGTCTGCTGCAATTCCCCGAAGGCGTGGATTGGGGCGACGGCCAGATCGTCTACCTGGCGATTGGCATCGCGGCCAAATCCGATGAACACCTGCGCCTGCTGCAACTGCTCACCCGCGCCCTCGGTGAAACCGACCTGGGCCAGGCGTTGCGGCGTTCCGGCAGCGCCGAAGCCTTGCTGAAACTGCTGCAAGGCGCACCGCAGGAACTGGCACTGGATGCGCAGATGATCAGCCTGGGCGTGTCGGCCGACGATTTCGAAGAGTTGGTCTGGCGCGGCGCACGCCTGTTGCGTCAGGCCGATTGTGTGAGTAATGGTTTCGCCGCCGTGTTGCAGCAAGTCGATGCGCTGCCGTTGGGCGACGGCCTGTGGTGGCTGCACAGCGAGCAGACGGTGAAGCGCCCTGGCCTTGCGTTCGTGACGCCGGACAAACCGATGCGCTACCTCGGCCAGCCCCTCAATGGCCTGTTCTGCCTGGCCAGCCTTGGGGAAGCCCATCAGACTTTGCTTGAACGCCTCTGCACGTTGTTGATTGAAGGGCGCGGCCAGGAATTGGGCCGTGCTACCAGCAGCCGTGCAGTGCTTGAAGTACTTGGCGGCGAGTTGCCACCGGACTGGCCGAGTGCGCGCATTACCCTGGCCAATGCCCATGGTTTGCATGCACGGCCGGCGAAGATCCTCGCGCAGTTGGCGAAAAGTTTTGACGGCGATATCCGCATGCGCATCGTGGATGGCTCGGTAGGCGCGGTGTCGGTAAAAAGTCTGAGTAAGTTGCTGAGCCTCGGCGCCCGTCGCGGCCAGGTGCTGGAATTTGTCGCCGAACCTGCGATTGCCAGTGATGCATTGCCCGCGCTGTTGGCAGCGGTGGAGCAAGGGCTCGGTGAGGAAGTCGAGCCGCTGCCGACCGTGAGTGCCCAACCCACCATCCTTGAGATTGAACCTGCGATCAGCGCGCCCGTGTCCGGCAGCCAGGTCCAGGCCATCGCCGCCGCGCCTGGCATTGCCATCGGCCCGGCGCATATCCAGACCCAACAGGTTTTCGATTACCCGCTGCGCGGCGAGTCTGCAGCCATTGAGCGCCAGCGCCTGCACGCCGCGCTCACCGACGTGCGCGCGGATATCCAGGGCTTGATCGAGCGCAGCCAATCCAAGGCGATCCGCGAGATTTTCATCACCCACCAGGAAATGCTCGACGACCCGGAGCTGACTGATGAAGTCGATACGCGCCTCAAGCAAGGCGAGAGCGCTGAGGCGGCATGGATGAGCGTGATCGAAGCCGCGGCCAAACAGCAAGAGTCGTTGCAGGATGCCTTGCTCGCCGAGCGCGCTGCCGACCTGCGCGACATTGGCCGCCGGGTGCTGGCGCAATTGTGCGGCCTTGAAACCGCCCAGGAGCCGAGCGAACCTTACATTCTGGTGATGGACGAAGTTGGCCCCTCTGACGTTGCACGCCTGGACCCAACCCGCGTCGCCGGCATCCTCACCGCCCGTGGCGGCGCCACGGCCCACAGTGCCATCGTTGCGCGTGCCTTGGGCATCCCCGCGTTGGTCGGCGCCGGCGCGGCGGTATTGCTGCTGGCTGCGGGCACGCAGCTATTGCTCGACGGCCAGCGCGGCCGCCTGCATGTCGACCCCGACGCGGCCACGCTGCAACGCGCCACGGTCGAGCGCGACACCCGCGAACAGCGCTTGCAAGCGGCCTCGGCCCAGCGCCATGAACCGGCGCTGACGCGCGATGGCCATGCCGTGGAAGTGTTCGCCAATATCGGCGAAAGCGCAGGCGTTGCTGCGGCAGTCGAGCAGGGCGCCGAAGGCATCGGGCTGTTGCGCACCGAATTGATTTTTATGGCCCACCCGCAAGCACCGGATGAAGCCACCCAGGAGGCCGAATACCGCCGCGTGCTCGACGGCCTCGGCGGTCGCCCGCTGGTGGTGCGCACCCTGGATGTGGGCGGCGACAAACCGCTGCCGTATTGGCCGATTGCCGAGGAAGAAAACCCCTTCCTCGGTGTGCGCGGCATTCGCCTGACCTTGCAACGCCCGCAGATCATGGAAGCGCAATTGCGTGCGCTGTTGCGCTCGGCGGACAACCGCCCGCTGCGCATCATGTTTCCCATGGTCGGCAGCGTCGATGAGTGGCGTGCCGCCCGCGATATGACCGAGCGCCTGCGGCTGGAAATCCCGGTGGCCGACTTGCAGCTGGGCATCATGATCGAAGTACCGTCCGCCGCCTTGCTCGCGCCGGTACTCGCCAAAGAAGTCGACTTTTTCAGCGTCGGCACCAACGACCTCACCCAGTACACCCTGGCCATCGACCGTGGCCACCCAACCCTGTCGGCCCAGGCCGATGGCCTGCACCCGGCCGTGTTGCAACTGATCGACATCACCGTGCGCGCCGCCCATGCCCATGGCAAATGGGTCGGTGTGTGCGGCGAACTGGCGGCAGACCCACTGGCGGTGCCGGTGCTGGTCGGCTTGGGTGTGGATGAGTTGAGTGTGTCGGCCCGCAGCATTCCCGAAGTCAAGGCGCGGGTGCGTGAATTCAGTCTGAGCGAGGCCCAGGGCCTGGCGCAAAAAGTGCTGTTGGTGGGTTCGCCTGCCGAAGTGCGAGCCCTAGTGGAGGCCGTGTAAATGGCGAAGATTCTAACCCTGACGCTGAACCCGGCGTTGGACCTCACAGTCCGCCTGGCACACCTGGAACCGGGTGCCGTCAACCGCAGCGAAACCCTGCTGACCCATGCTGCCGGCAAGGGCGTGAATGTCGCTCAGGTGCTGGCGGACCTCGGGCATGACGTGAGCGTGGGCGGTTTTCTCGGCGCTTCAAACCCTGAGGCTTTCGAGGCATTGATCGCCAGCCGCGGGTTTGGCGACGCGTTCATCCGCGTGCCTGGCGAAACCCGTAGCAACATCAAGATTGCCGAGCAGGATGGTCGGGTCACCGACATCAATGCGCCGGGGCCGCTGGTGAGTGACCAGGCGCAAAAACAACTGCTCAAAATGGTCGCAATCATCGGCCCTGAATTCGATGCGGTGGTGGTCGCCGGCAGTTTGCCGCGTGGCGTCAGCGCACAGTGGTTTCAGGCACTGATACACGCGTTGAAAGACCTTGGTTTGAAAGTCGCCCTCGACACCAGCGGCGAAGCATTGCGCGCGGGCATCAAGGCCGGCCCGTGGTTGATCAAACCCAACACCGAAGAACTCGCCGAAGCCCTCGATTGCGCCACCGACGCCATCGCACAGCAGGCGCAGGCCGCCGAGCGGTTGCATGCTCAAGGCGTGGAGCATGTGGTGGTCTCCCACGGCGCCGACGGTGTGAACTGGTTCAGCCCGGGCACCGCGCTGCAGGCCACGCCGCCCAAAGTCAGCGTCGCCAGCACGGTGGGTGCGGGCGATTCGTTGCTGGCCGGGATGCTGCACGGCTTGCTCAGTTGTGATCTGCCGGAAGTCACCTTGCGCCGGGCCACAGCGATTGCCGCCATGGCGGTCACGCAGATCGGTTTTGGCATCAGCGACGACGCGCAGTTGGCGCGCCTCGAAAGCGGCGTCCATGTGCGCACGCTGACAGAACAATAAGAGGGTTTGTGATGAAGTTAGCCATTGTTACCGCCTGCCCGAACGGCATGGTCACCAGTGTGCTGTGCGCCCGCTTGCTGGACGCCGCCGCGCAGCGTCAAGGCTGGAGCACCAGCACCGAAGTCGTGGATGTGCAGCGCCCGGAGCGGGCGTTGTCCCAAGCGACTATCGATGCGGCCGAGTGGGTGTTGCTGGTCAGCAGCACGCCGGTGGATATGCAGCGGTTTGTCGGCAAGCGTGTATTCCAGAGCACGCCGGCCCAGGCGCTGGCGGATGTCGACGCGGTGCTGCGCCGTGGCGCCGAAGAGGCCCAGGAATACGTCGCCAGCCAAGCGCCGGAGGCGGCGAAGAATGCCCCGCGCATCGTCGCGATTACAGCCTGCCCGACCGGCGTGGCCCACACCTTCATGGCCGCCGAAGCTTTGCAGCAAACCGCCAAGCGCCTGGGCTATGACTTGCAGGTCGAGACCCAGGGTTCGGTGGGCGCACGCACGCCGTTGAGCGCGCAGGCCATCGCCGATGCCGATGTGGTGTTGCTGGCGGCGGACATCGAAGTTGCCACCGAGCGTTTCGCCGGCAAGAAGATTTACCGCTGTGGCACCGGCATCGCCCTCAAGCAGTCCGAGGCCACGCTCAACAAGGCACTGGCTGAAGGCGCGGTAGAAAACGCCGGCAGCGGTGCGGTCGGCAAAAAAGAAAAAACCGGCGTGTACAAACACCTGCTCACGGGTGTGTCGTTCATGTTGCCGATGGTGGTGGCGGGCGGGCTGCTGATCGCCTTGTCGTTCGTGTTCGGCATCCATGCTTTTGAAGAAAAAGGCACCTTGGCCGCCGCACTCAAAACCGTCGGTGATCAAGCCTTTATGCTGATGGTGCCGTTGCTGGCAGGCTACATCGCTTACTCGATTGCCGACCGTCCGGGCCTGGCGCCGGGCATGATCGGCGGCTTGCTGGCGGGCACCTTGGGCGCCGGGTTTATCGGCGGCATCCTGGCCGGTTTTCTGGCTGGTTACTGCGTCAAACTGATCACCCGCGCGGTGCAGTTGCCACAAAGCCTGGAGGCACTCAAGCCGATCCTGATCATCCCGCTGCTGGCGAGCTTGTTCACGGGCCTGGCGATGATCTATCTGGTCGGCCCGCCGGTAGCGCGGTTGCTCACGGGGCTGACGGATTTTCTCAGCACCATGGGCACCACCAATGCGGTGCTGCTCGGCATTTTGTTGGGCGGCATGATGTGTGTGGATTTGGGCGGGCCGATCAACAAGGCAGCGTATGCGTTTTCGGTCGGCCTGCTGGCCGCGTCCAGCGGTGCACCGATGGCGGCGACCATGGCCGCCGGCATGGTGCCGCCGATCGGCATGGGCATCGCCACCTTCCTGGCGCGGCGCAAGTTCGCCCAGACCGAACGCGAGGCGGGCAAGGCCGCGATGATCCTGGGCCTGTGCTTTATCTCTGAAGGCGCGATTCCATTTGCCGCCAAAGACCCGCTGCGGGTGATCCCGGCCAGCATCGCCGGTGGCGCCTTGACCGGCGCGCTGTCGATGTATTTCGGCTGCAAACTCGCCGCGCCCCATGGCGGTTTGTTTGTGTTGGTGATTCCGAATGCGATGAACCATGCGCTCCTGTATTTGCTGGCGATTGTGGTGGGCAGCTTGGTGACCGGGCTGGTGTATGCGCTGATCAAGCGCCCCGAGGCAGTGGAGCTGTCGGTCACTTCAGCCAAGGCCTGACACTGTTTAAAATGTGGGAGCGGGCTTGCTCGCGAATACGGTTTGTCAGCCACTACATCTGTAACTGACACACCGCTTTCGCGAGCAAGCCCGCTCCCACATTTGATCTTCATTGGCCTGTGGGCGGTGTCACACGGGATTCATGCTCCCGTGTTTAAGTTGCCCTTTTGATACTCAAGAGGGCACCTGCATGAGCCACTTCGATCTCGGCCGTCGCCGCGTGATGCAAGCCGTTGGCGCCGGGCTGTTGCTGCCGGGCCTGGCGCCGGCAGTGATCGCCTCGGTCAAGGACCGCCCGCAACTCACCGATGGCGTGCAGTCCGGCGACTTGCTGGGCGATCGGGCGATGATCTGGAGCCGCAGCGACCGCCCGGCGAAGATGGTGGTGGAGTGGGACACCCGCAGCGTGTTCAGCAACCCGCGCAAATTTATCTCGCCGCTGGCTGACAGCCGCACCGACTTTACCGCTCGCGTCGAACTCACCGGGCTGCCGGTCGATCAGGCGATTTTCTACCGTGTGCATTATGAAGACGCCCAGACCGGCGTCGCCAGCGAGCCGTGGTTCGGCCACTTGCGCAGCGTGCCGCAGCAACGTCGCGACATCCGTTTTGTATGGAGCGGCGACACTGTCGGCCAGGGCTTCGGTATCAACCCGGACATCGGCGGCATGCGCATTTACGAGGCCATGCGCCTGCGCTTGCCGGACTTTTTTATCCACAGTGGTGACACCATCTACGCCGATGGCCCGGTGCCGGCGCAGCTGACCGTTGAAGACGGGCGCATCTGGCGCAACATCACCACCGAAGCCAAAAGCAAAGTCGCCGAAACCCTCGACGAATATCGCGGCAATTACCGCTACAACCTGCTCGATGAAAACGTGCGCCGCTTCAATGCCGAAGTGCCGCAGATCTGGCAGTGGGACGACCATGAGGTGATCAACAACTGGTCGCCAAGCAAGGTGCTCGATGAGCGTTACCAGACCAAGGACATCAATACCTTGGTTGGCCGCGCACGCCAGGCCTGGCTGGAATATTCACCGATGCGCCGCCAGAGCGCCGATGGCGGTGGGCGCATCTATCGCAAGCTCAGCTACGGGCCGTTGCTGGATGTGTTCGTGCTGGATATGCGCAGTTATCGCGGGCCTAACGACGACAACCTGGGCGGCGAAAAGCCTTTTATGGGCCGTGAGCAACTGGACTGGCTCAAGCGCGAACTCAAGGCCTCCCAGGCACAGTGGAAAGTCGTCGCCGCCGACATGCCTATCGGCCTCGGCGTGCCCGACGGCGAAGTCAGCCCCGGCATGCCGCGTTGGGAAGCCATCGCCAACGGCGACCCGGGCCCGGCCCAGGGGCGTGAGTTGGAGATTGCCGAGCTGTTGGGCTTTTTGCGTGCGCAGCAGGTGCGCAACCATGTGTGGTTGACGGCGGATGTGCATTACTGCGCGGCGCATCATTACCACCCGGACCGCGCGGCGTTTCAGGATTTCGAGCCGTTCTGGGAGTTTGTGGCGGGGCCGCTGAATGCGGGGAGTTTCGGGCCTAATCAGTTGGACAAGACCTTTGGGCCAGAGGTGGTGTTCCAGAAGGCTCCGCCTGCGCAGAACACCTCGCCGTTTGCCGGGTTTCAGTTTTTTGGTGAGGTGCAGATTGATGGGCAGACGGCGGAGTTGACCGTGATTTTGCGCGACCTGGATGGGGTTTCGGTGTTCGAGCAAAAGCTGCAGCCCGCTTGAGGACGATCGTTCCCACGCTCTGCGTGGGAACGCCGCCATGGACGCTCCGCGTCGGCTTTTAGGGCGGTGACGCGGAGCGTCACCGGATGCATTCCCACGCAGAGCGTGGGAACGATCGGTATGAGGGCTTAGTACACATCCCGACGATAGCGGCCCTGCTCGATCAAGCGCTCCACCGCTTCGCTGCCCAGAATGTCGTGCAGTGCCTGATCCACACCCGTGGCCATGCCCTGCAAGCTGCCGCACACATAAATCGCGGCGCCTTCGGCCAGCCATCGACGCAGTACATCTGCCGACTCGCGAAGGCGGTCCTGTACGTAGATTTTTTCCGCTTGATCGCGAGAAAACGCCAGGTCCAGCAGGGCCAGGTCTCCGCTGGCCAGCCAGCCTTGCAGCTCGTCCTGGCAAAGGTAGTCGTGGGCAATATTGCGTTCGCCGAACAGCAGCCAGTTGCGCTGCTGGCCATCGGTAATGCGCGCTTTAAGCAAACTGCGCAGTCCCGCCAGTCCGGTGCCGTTGCCCAGCAGGATCAGCGGCACCGGCGCTTCGGGCAAGTGGAAGCCACTGTTGCGGCGCAGGCGCAGGCTGATGCCGGAGCCGATGGCGGCGTATTCGGTCAGCCAGCCAGAACCCAGGCCCAGGCTGCCGTCGGGGTGGCGCTCCTGGCGAACGATCAGCTCGAGCACGCCGTCGCTGGCGATCGAGGCGATGGAGTATTCGCGCATGCCCAAGGGCACCAGCGCGTTGACCAGCGCTTGTGCGTGCAGGCCCACCAAGTGTGTGCGGTTGTCCGGCAGTTGGCGGGTGGCCAGTGCCTGGTTAAGGGTTTGCGCCAGTCCGTCGATCAGTACGCCGTCGCTGCCGGCCAGGCCCAGGCCTGCGAGGAAGTGCTCGATGGCCCACGGGCAGTTGCGCGGCAGTACTTCCACCAGGTCACCGGCCAGCCAGCTTTGCGGCGCAGGTGGTGTGAGGCCCAGCAGGTAGACGTCCGAGCCGGCGCTGTCGCGGTTGAGCAGGGTACGATGGCTGAGGGTCCAGTTTTCAAACTGAGGCGCTTGCCAGGCTGCTGCCGGTGCATGGCCGGTGAGTTGGCCCAGTTGCTGTTGCCAGACCAGCAGCGCTTGGCTGTCGCCGCTGTCGACTTCAACTGGCGCGAACAACGGCGTGCCGCCCTGGTGGGTCAGCCAGAAGTGCAGGCGCCGGGCAAAGCCGCAGAAGTGTTCATATTGGCGATCACCCAGGGCCAGCACCGAGTAGTTCAAGCCTTTGAGCGACAGGTCCTGACCGAGCACGCTGCGCTCAAAACCTCGGGCGCTGTCCGGGGCTTCGCCGTCGCCGAAGGTGCTGACCACGAACAGCGCATGTTGCGATTGGCTCAAGTCGTCCTGGCTGACGCTGCCCAGCGGCTGCACCTTCACCGGCAAGCCGGCGGCCTGCAATTGCCCGGCGGTTTGCCACGCCAACTGTTCGGCAAAACCGCTCTGGCTGGCAAAGCCGATCAGCCAGGCCGGTGCATCGCTGTGGTTGGCGCCGAGGCCTTTGCGGGCGTCGCGCACCTGGCGTTTTTTGCGTCGACGGTCCAGGTACAGCAGCCAGCCGGTGATAAAGAACAGCGGCATCATCAGCGAGCTGAGGGTGAGGATGATTCGCCCGGTCCAACCAAAGTAGCTGCCGGTGTGCAGTGCGTAGATGCTGGTGAGCAATTGGGACTTGAGCGTCTTGCTGGCGTATTGGTCGTGGGATTTGACCTCGCCGGTGGCCGGGTCCAGGTTGATCTGGTTCAGCGCGCGGTCGTGGGGCGATGAGTTGAGCAGGTAATACACGATGGCCGGCTGCCCGGCGACGGCCGGCATGCGGATGTTGTAGGCACTCAAACCGGGGCCGGCGTTGGCGTAGATGCTGCTCCAGATCGCGTCATAGTTGGCCACCGGCGCCGGGCCTTCGGGCGGCGGGCCACGTTTGCGCAGGCGTTCGTTTTGCGGTGCGTCGGACAGCAGTTTGTTCAGGCCCTGGCTGTACCAGTCGTAGGACCAATACAGGCCAGTGAGCGCCGAGAACAGATAGAACAGCAGGCACCAGGTGCCGAACACCGAGTGCAGGTCCCAGTTGAAACTGCGGCCTTTTTTGCGCCAGTCCAGTGTCAGCCAGGCGCGCCAGCTTGCCACTTGGCGCGGCCAGCGCAGGTACAGGCCCGAGAGGCAGAAGAACACCAGGAGCAGGGTGCAGGCACCGGTGATGTTGCGCCCGGTTTCGCCCATGGCGAGGAAGCGGTGCAGTTGCAATATAAAGCCGAGCACATCCTGGCCGACGGCGTCGCCCCTGTAGTCGCCGGTGTAGGGGTCGAAGTAGCGCATCTGGCCACGCCGTTCGCCCGGCGGGGCGGTGAAGAACACGCGCGCGGCGTTGCCGCTGTCATTTTCCACCCACAGCATCGATACGGTCTTGCCTTCGGTGGCCTCAAGTTTGCGCACCAGTTCGGCAGGCGGCAGCACACCGGCTTCGCGTTTTTCGACCTTCAAGACTGTGGGGTTCAGCGCCCGCAGGATTTCATCCTGAAACGAGACCGCAGCCCCGGTCATCCCCATCAACGCCAGCACCAGCCCGGCAGTGATGCCGAAGAACCAGTGCAACTGGAACAGGGTTTTCTTCAACACGTCGGACCGCCTCGCTCATCTGGATGTCGTTGCCACGGCGCGCATTATGCCGTGGGTTAACGAGAAATATTCTGTTTTACACACAAAAGCCCCACGCATCCGATGCGTGGGGCTTGTGGCTGAGCGTTGACCGGGGTTTAGAAGTGGAAACTGGTGGTCAACAGCGCCGTACGACCGGCTGCCTGGTTGGCGAAGTGCGCCGCATAGGCTTTGTCGTAGTAGGCCTTGTCGGTCAGGTTCTGCACGTTCAATTGCAGGTCGACGTTCTTGGTCAGCTTGTAGCTGGCCATCGCGTCGTAGCGGGTGTAGGCCGGTACGTACACAGTGTTGGCTGGGTCACCGTAAACCTGATCGACATAGAACGCGCCGCCGCCGATGGTCAGTTTTGGCGTGATGTCGTAAGTGGTCCACAGGCTGAAGGTGTTCTTCGGCGTGTTAGGCATTTGGTTGCCTTTGTTGGAGCCGGCCGACACTACGTTTTGACGGTTGCCGATCTTGCCTGGGTCGACCAGCTCGCTTTTCAGGTAGCTGTAACCGGCGAACACCTGCCATTGGTCGGTGAGCTTGCCGCTGGCCGACAGTTCCAGGCCATCGACACGGGATTCGCCGCCGTTTTCGAAGGTGTTGGAGTCCACCAGGATTCGCGTGTTTTTCTTCTCGGTACGGAACACTGCGGCAGTCAACGACAGGCGGTTGTGGAACAGGTCCCACTTGGTGCCCAGCTCGTAGTTGACGGTCTCTTCGGGTTTCAGGTCGCTGGTGTTGATGCCGGTGACGAAGCCATTGGTTTCTTGCCCTTCACCCACCAGGCCGCCAACCGGCTGCGCCGAGGTGGCATAGGAGGTGTAGATGCTGCCGTTTTCCAGCGGCTTCCAGACCAGACCCGCCTGCCAGTTGAAGAATTGGCTGTCGTCCTTGAGCTTGCTGCGCCCGGCCACGGCGTTGGTGTTGGCCTCTGTATCAAAGGTGTCGTAACGCAAACCAACGTTCAGCAGCCATTTCGGGTCCAGCTCGATGGTGTCGAACACATAGGCGGCGCGGCTGGTGGCCTTGGTGTTGGTGCCCATGTAGTTGCGTGCCACGCTGCCGGTCCAGGCGTCATCCGGTGTCGGGTTGCTCAGCGAAGTGCACTGGCCGCCGAGGCTGCCTTTGGCCACGGTACAAGTCGGGTTGCTGTTCGGGCTGACGGTGTAGCCGCTGACGCGGGTTTCTTCACCGGTGAATTCCAGGCCGGTAGAGTACGAGTGTTTCATGCCCGCCAGTTGGAAATTGCCGAACAGATCGGTCTGGTTGGTGGTGGTGTCGGTGGTCGACACGCGGGTGTTGGCGCGGCGCCACACGGTGCCGAACTGATTGACGTTGTGCTGGCTGTCATCAGGTTGCGTCAGCACATAATCCTGGCCGGTGCTGCCATGGCGCAGGGTGTTTTTCAGGGTCATGTTGTCGTTCAGGTCGTGCTCGATGGAGAACGTGCTGATGTCGGCGCGGGTCTTGCGGAAGTCGCGGTCTTTCAAACCGTAGAAGTTATTGCTGTCGCCGCCGTCGGTGGGTTTATCGTGTCCGTGCGCGGCATTTGCAGCTTTGCTGCCATAGCCATACGGAATGCCCGAGTCCGGCAGGTCGTTGCTTTCCAGGTGGTAGTAGCTGAAGTTGACGCGGGTCGGGGTGCCCAGGCCGAAAGTCAGCGACGGTGCCACGCCCCAGCGGTCATAGTTGACCACATCGCGGCCGGCCACGTTCTGCTCGTGGCTCATCAGGTTCAAACGGAACGCGGCGTTGTCGAGGAACTGACGGTTCACGTCGAGCACGTAGCGGCGGGTCTGGTCGGAGCCGTAGGTGAAGCCGCCGTTGGTGAAGTCGCGCGCCTGTGGTGTCTTGCTCACCAGGTTGATGCTGCCGCCGGCCGAACCACGACCGCCGAACGAGGAGTTGGGGCCTTTGCTGACTTCGATCGATTCGATGTCGAAGATTTCGCGGCTCTGGCCGCCGGTGTCGCGCACGCCATCCAGGTAGGTGTCGCCCTGGGCGTCAAAACCACGGATAAACGGGCGATCGCCCTGGGGGTTGCCGCCTTCACCGGCGCCAAAGGTGATGCCCGGTACGGTGCGCAGGGCATCCTGCAGCGAGGTGGCTGCGGTGTCTTTCAACACCTGCTGCGGCACCACGGTGACTGAGCGCGGGGTGTCCACCAGCGGCGCGGTGTATTTTTGCGACGAGGCTTTTTCGACCTGGTAGGCGGTGTTGTCCTGTTCCTGGCCGGTAATGCTGGTGGCGCCGAGGGAGATGCTGTTGCGCTCGCCTTTTTGTTCGGCGCTTTCCGCCGCTTGTGCCAGTTGGGCGGCAGAGCTGGCACTGAGTGCAACGCCGATAGCCGAAGCCAGCATGCGTGGTGAACTGGCAGGTGTTTTTAGTGTAGTGCGCGACATAACGAGTCCTTTCCCCAAGGAGGTGAGGCCGCGGAATATAGGGTCAACAAGACTTTCTATCAATTGCGATACATTACTATTCGCACTGAATTTACATTCTTTACAATTTTGCCTTACGGTTTTTACCAACTCATTCGTCCACCTTGTTTTACATGGCGGATAAGAATCAATACCATTAGTGTCTCTCTGTTTTCAGGTATTGCCCCATGTTGCTGCATATTCCCGGCCTGTTCTCACGCGAGGAGGTGCTGCGCATTCGCCAGGCTCTGGAAAACACTGAGTGGGCCGACGGTAAAATCACCGCCGGGCACCAATCCGCCAAGGCCAAACACAACCTGCAATTGCCCGAAGGCCACCCGCTGGCCAAGGAAATCGGCGCGGCGATGCTGGAGCGTTTGTGGAACAACCCGCTATTCATGTCGGCGGCGTTACCGCACAAAGTCTTTCCGCCATTGCTCAACTGCTACACGGCCGGTGGCAGTTTCGACTTCCATATCGACAACGCCGTACGCCAGGCGCGGGGAAGTCATGAGCGGGTGCGTACGGATTTGTCGTCCACGCTGTTCTTCAGCGACCCGGAGGAATACGACGGCGGCGAGCTGGAGATCCAGGACACTTTCGGCCTGCAGCGGGTAAAACTGCCGGCCGGCGACATGGTGCTGTACCCAGGCTCCAGCCTGCATAAAGTCAACGCCGTGACCCGTGGCACGCGCTATGCCTCGTTCTTCTGGACCCAAAGCCTGGTGCGCGAAGACAGCCAGCGCACGTTGCTGTTCGAGATGGACGGCGCCATCCAGCAACTGACCACGGACGTACCCGACCACCCGGCGCTGATCCAGCTCACCGGCACCTACCACAACCTGCTGCGCCGCTGGGTTGAGGTGTAAGCATGGGTTTTTTATTGCGCCGTGAAGAAGTGCTCAATGTCGAGCAACTGCAAAGCATGCTCGACGACTCCCCGGTGCGCGCTGCGCAGGCGATCCTCGTGGCGGCGAAGGAAGGCGTGGTCGACGCGCAAGCGTTGCTCGGGCAAATCCTGCTGGAAGGGCGCGGCATTGCACGCGACGAAGCGCTGGCGCTGCGCTGGTTCCAGATCGCGGCCCATGGCGGGCATTGGATGGCGCGCAATATGACCGGGCGTTGCCTGGAGCATGGTTGGGGTTGCGCCGTCGATGAAGCAGCGGCTGCGCGCAATTATCGTCTGGCGGCGGAAGCTGGATTGGATTGGGGGCAGTACAACTACGCCAACTTGCTGGCGACCGGCCGTGGTGTTGCTGAGGACCGGCCGCAAGCGCTGGCGCTCTACCGGCTGGCCGCAGAGCAGGGGCACGCCAAGTCGATGAACCTGCTGGGGCGTTACCTGGAAGACGGCCAGTATTGCCCTCAGGATCTGGAGGCGTCCGTGGCGTGGTATCGCCGTTCAGCCGAAGGCGGGGATTTTCGTGGGCAGTTCAGCTATGCGGCGGTGCTGGCTGACAGAGGCCAGATCGAGGAGGCGCTGGGTTGGTTGCGCAAGGCGCTGGCCGGCGGGAACCTCAAGTTTCTGCGCACGGCGCACAAGGCGCTTTTAAATGCAGCGCAACCGCAAATCAGGTATTTAGCTAAGGATTTCGAGCAGCGAGTGGCTCAATTAAACGATGAGCGGCATGGGTTAGCAGTTGCTGCACCACTCTAAATCACTATGATTGAAGCTGATTCAGATTTAATCATATGTTTCGCACTGCTGCGAAGAGAGGATTTATGGGCGCCGACACTAAAGTACTGACCGCTCACGTCCCCACGGCCCTGGCGCAAAAAGTCGATCAGATGGCGGCGCGGATGGATCGTTCGCGTGGCTGGATCGTTAAGCAAGCGCTCGCCGACTGGGTGGATATGGAGGAAGAGCGCAGTCGGCTGACACGAGAGGCCATGGCCGATGTCGATGCCGGTCGGGTAATTGACCAGCAAGCCGTTCAAGCCTGGGCGGATAGTTTAAGCACTGATACGCCGCTGCCGGTCCCTCGCTGATGGAGTTGAAGTGGACCAGTAAGGCCTTATCAGACCTGGCTCGACTTTTCGACTTCCTGGCCGTTGTAAATCGCATGGCGGCGGCGCGCACAGTGCAGGCACTTTCCCAAGCACCTTTGAGCTTGTTGAATAACCCGCGCATCGGTGAACGAGTTGAAGAATTTGAACCGCGGGACGTAAGACGACTGTTGGTGGGTCATTACGAAATGCGCTACGAAATTCAAGAATCAACACTTTATATTTTGCGCTTATGGCACGTGCGCGAAGATCGTTGAAATGTAGAAGCTCATAAAAAAACCCATGACATGTCATGGGTTTTTTGTGTGCGCGGATCTTACACGTAGTAAGACTTCAGCGGCGGAAAGCCGTTGAACTCAACCGCGCTGTAGCTGGTGGTGTACGCACCAGTCGACAGCCAGTACATACGATCACCAATCGCCAGGTTCAGCGGCAGGCCGTACTTGTAGTTTTCGTACATGATATCGGCGCTGTCGCAGGTTGGGCCGGCGATGACCACTTCTTCCATCTCGCCTTTCTTCTCGGTCCAGATCGGGAACTTGATGGCTTCGTCCATGGTTTCGATCAGGCCGGAGAATTTGCCCACATCCGTGTACACCCAGCGCTCGACGGCGGTGCGCGACTTACGTGCAACCAGCACCACTTCGCTGACCAGGATACCGGCGTTGGCGATCAACGAACGGCCCGGCTCCAGGATGATTTCCGGCAGGTCGTCGCCGAAATCTTCCTTGAGGAAGCGGATGATTTCTTCGGCGTAGGTTTCCAGGCTGTTGGTGCGGGTGATGTAGTTGGCCGGGAAGCCGCCGCCCATGTTGATCAGCTTGAGGTGGATGCCGTCTTCTTCCTTCAGGCGTTCGAAGATCACTTTGACCTTGGCGATCGCTGCGTCCCACACGCTGATGTCGCGCTGTTGCGAGCCGACGTGGAAGGAGATGCCGTAAGGCACCAGGCCCAGGTCACGGGCGAGGATCAGCAGGTCCATGGCCATGTCGGTCTGGCAGCCGAATTTGCGCGACAAAGGCCAGTCAGCCGTGGTCGAGCCTTCGGTGAGGATACGCACATACACTTTCGAACCCGGCGCGGCCTTGGCGATGTTGCGCAGGTCGGCTTCGGAGTCGGTGGAGAACAGGCGCACGCCTTTCTCATAGAAGTAGCGGATGTCCTTGGATTTCTTGATGGTGTTGCCGTAGCTGATACGGTCCGCGCTGACGCCACGGTCCATCACTTTATCCAGCTCGTAGATCGAGGCGATGTCGAAGCTCGAGCCCTTGTCTTTCAACAGGTCGATGATCTCGACGGCCGGGTTGGCCTTGACCGCGTAATAGACTTTGGCGAATTCGAAACCGGCGCGCAGGTCATCGTAGGCCTGGCTGATCATCGCGGTGTCGATCACCACGAACGGGGTTTCTTGCTTGTCGGCGAACGCCTTCATTTTGTCAAAAGTGGCGCGCGCGAAATAATCTTCGACGTTGATCGACATGCTGGGGAACTCCTAAGGGCAAACTGTAGTAATCAATGGGTGCAACTGAACGTCCTCCGTATCCCCACTTTGGTTCGCCTACTTCCCAAGGCATGTCGCCGAAAGCAAAAAGGCCATGGGAATTACCGCTTCCCTTGGCCTTGCTGTCTCGTCGTCAGTACTTGAGCCGGATGGATCGTTTCCAGCATGGACGTTCGGCGCGAACTTTAGGACGTGAGGGGCCATAGATCAACTAAAAATGTCGCGTTTTTGCACGCGTTCGTCGCGAGGTCACGTGCAGCTACTTATGTAACCGACAGGTGTGACGGATTGATGTTCCCGCAGGCGTGTTATTTGAGGCGAATTTGGAGCGCTTTTGTGGCGAGGGAGCTTGCTCCCGCTGGGGCGCGAAGCGGCCCCAAAATCAGTCAACCCCATTTACCTGAAACTATTGAGTCGTCTGTTCTGGGGCTGCTGCGCAGCCCAACGGGAGCAAGCTCCCTCGCCACAGAAGTTGATCAGGCCAGTGCTGTCTCGGCAGGCGACACAATACTGGTCTTGCCCCCGCGCGACTTGCCGGAACTCAGGTACTCGGCAATCGATTCCTGGGTCACCTCACCGAGGAACACCCGCTCGGCGTCCATCACCGGCAACCACGAACGGTTGAACTCGTACATGCGCGACAGCAGGATGCGCAAATGCTCGTCATACGCCGCCGTGGCGT
Source organism: Pseudomonas onubensis (assembly GCF_965653655.1). Classification (NCBI taxonomy): domain Bacteria; kingdom Pseudomonadati; phylum Pseudomonadota; class Gammaproteobacteria; order Pseudomonadales; family Pseudomonadaceae; genus Pseudomonas; species Pseudomonas onubensis. Next base: position 160,488 of record NZ_CBFHAZ010000002.1, read on the forward strand.
TGAACTCGCGCAGGTATTGGCCGCACGTACCGGTCTGACGGTGCAGGTCGCGGCGTCGTACATAACCCAGTGCTTTGTTCTCGGCGCAGGTGACCACCACATAACGGCGGTCCGTCTCGTCCATCAACTCCAGCGCTTCGGCCACCGGGGTTTCCGGGCTCACCGACGGGGCGTTGTCCGCCGCATCTTCAGCTTTCACCAGGAGCAGGCGCTTGAGGGTGCTGTCCTGGCCGACAAAGTTACTCACGAATTCGTCAGCCGGGTGCGCCAGCAGCGTGTCCGGGTGGTCGATCTGTAGCAGCTTGCCGGCGCGGAAGATCGCAATTTTGTCGCCCAGCTTGATGGCTTCGTCGATGTCGTGGCTGACCATGATCACGGTCTTGTTCAGCGCCCGTTGCATCTCGAAAAACTCGTTCTGGATCATCTCGCGGTTGATCGGGTCGACCGCGCCGAACGGCTCGTCCATCAGCAGCAGCGGCGCATCGGCCGCCAGCGCACGGATCACGCCAATGCGCTGTTGCTGGCCACCGGACAATTCGCGCGGATAACGATGCAGGTACTGCTTGGGTTCGAGCTTGATCATGCTCATCAATTCGCGGGCACGGTCATGGCATTTCTGTTTGTCCCAGCCCAGCAGCTTGGGTACCACCACGATGTTTTCTTCGATGGTCATGTTCGGAAACAGGCCGATCTGCTGGATCACATAGCCGATGTTGCGACGCAGGGTCACCTCGTCGAGGTCGGTGGTGTCTTCGCCATTGATCAAAATCTTGCCCGAAGTGGGCTTGATCAAGCGGTTGATCATTTTCAGCGTGGTGCTCTTGCCGCAGCCCGACGGGCCGAGGAATACGCAAATCTCGCCTTCGTTGACGGTCAGGCTTACGTCGTTCACGGCGGAGACAGTTTTGCCGTTGCTTTGAAAAGTCTTGGTCAGGTTTTGAAGTTCGATCATTTGAGCAGTCCTAGTAGGGGGTGTTCGCCGCAAATGGCGGAGCGCGTTGGAGCTGTGATCCCGCCGGGCGAGGCGTGGGACGCAGGAAATGTCGTTTCCTTTTCAAGTCCCACAACGCAGCCCGGCGGGATCACAGCTCCAACCCGGAGGGCCGTGCCCCACAAAGCGCAATACGTCGTTGCTCGTCGTTCATTTGAAGAAACCAAATCTCTCTCCTCGCGCCTAGTCTTGCGCTTTGTGGGGCGACGGCGCGCCCGCCATTTGCGGCGAACACCCCCTACTCGTCAGCGAGCGTTGCAGCCATTGCAGAAGCAGGTCGGCGAAGATGGCCAGGAGACTGACCAGCACGGCGCCGACAATCAGCATCGACATGTCGCTGCGGCTGATGGAAGCCAGAATAAGTACACCCAGGCCACCGGCGCCGATGGTGGCGGCGATGGTCATCACACCAATGTTCATCACCACGGCGGTGCGCACACCGGCGAGGATCACCGGTACGGCAATCGGCAGTTCGACCATGCGCAGGCGCTGGCCGAAGGTCATGCCGATGCCTTTGGCGGCTTCGCGAATGCCCGGCTCGACGCCGGTCAGCGCCAGGTAGGTGTTACGCATGATCGGCAGCAGGGAGTAGAGGAACACCGCAGTGATCGCCGGCATCGGCCCCAGGCCCTGGCCGAACTTGGAGTAGAACGGCAGCAGCAGGCCGAACAGCGCGATGGAAGGCACGGTCAGCAGCACCGTGGCGCTGGCTTGCAGTGGGCCGGCCAGGGTCGGGAAGCGTGTCATCAGCACGCCGAGGGGCACGCCCACGACGATTGCCAGGATGACCGCAATGCCGACCAGGGTGATGTGCTGCCAGGTCAGGTGCAGGACTTGGGCCCAATCAAGATGGGAAAAGGCGTTCAGGAATTCCATGTCTTCTCCTCTTAGTTGATGGGGTGTTGGCGCAGGAAATCTGCGGCAACAGCGGACGGGCTTTCATGGTCGACGTCGACCCGCGCGTTCAGCTGGCGCATGGTTTCGTCGTCAAACAGGTCGGCCAGCGGCTTGAGGTCGGCGGCCAGTTGCGGGTGGGCGTCGAGGTACGCCTGACGCACCACCGGTGCTGCGGTGTAGTCCGGGAAGTAATGCTTGTCGTCTTCCAGCAGCTTCAATTTGAAGGCGTTCAGGCGACCGTCGGTGGTGTACACCAAGCCGGCAAACACCTGGCCATTACGCAGGGCGGTGTAGACCAGGCCGGCGTCCATCTGGCGGGTGTTTTTGCGGGTGAGGTTCATGTCGTACAGCTTGACCATGCCTCCCATGCCGTCGGAACGGTTGGCGAACTCGGTATCCAGGGCCACCAGGCGGTTTTGTTTGCTGTCCTCGGCGAGGGCCCTGGTCAGGTCGCTGATGCTTTTGATCTGCGGGAATTCCTTGGCCACGTTGTCGGGCAGCGACAACGCGTAGGTGTTGCTGAATTTTGACGGCGACAGCCAGACCAGGCCTTTTTTCGCGTCGAGTTCTTTCACCCGGGCGTAGGACTGTTCACTGTCGAGCTTCTCATCGACGTGGTTGTAAGCCACCAGCGACACGCCGGTGTATTCCCAGATCAAATCCAGCTGCCCGCTTTCCTGGGCACTGCGCGCCAGGTTACTGCCCAGGCCGCCGGTCACGCGGGTGTCGTAGCCCTTGGTGCGCAGGTATTGGGAGGTGATTTCGGCGAGCAGGGTCTGTTCGGTGAACACCCGGGCGCCGATACGAATTACCGGTTTTTCGGCGGCTTGCGCAAACCCTGCAAACAGCAGGACGCAGCTCAATATCAAGGTCAGTTTTTTCATGTGATTTCCTTTGCCAAGCCTTAAGACGGACGCAACCCGCGTTCCAGCCAGAGGCGGCTGGCCATGGTCACCAGACCGTCGAGCAGCAATGCCAACAGCGCGGTGCACGCGGCGCCGAGCAGCAGTTGCGGCTGATTGTTCAGGGCGATGCCGGGGAAAATCAGGCTGCCCAGGCTGTTGGCGCCAATCAGGAACGCCAGCGGTGCGGTGCCGACGTTGATCGCCAGGGCCACGCGCACACCGCCGATGATGATCGGCACGGCGTTAGGCAGTTCCACCCGAAACAGCACCTGGCGCGGCGTCATGCCGATGCCGGTGGCGGCTTCTTTGAGTGAGCCTTGAACGTTTTTGAGGCCTTCGTAGGTGTTGCGCACAATGGGCAGCAACGAGGCGAGGAACAACGCGAAGATGGCCGGGCCGCTGCCGATGCCGAGGACGCCGAGGGCGATGGCCAGTACGGCCAGGGGAGGGACGGTGTTGCCGATGTTGAAGATCTGCATGAAGCGTTCTGCGCGCCCGACCATGTTCGGTCGGCTGAGCAGGATACCGGCGGGGATGCCCACAACAAGGGCGGCCAGCATGGAGACTAGAACGAGGATCAGGTGTGCTTGCAGGTAAAACAACAAATCGTCGCGGTACATCTCGATCGTGTTGATGCCGATCCAGTGGACCAGCAGGGCCAGGAGTGCGACGACAACCGCACCTCCTATCAGCCCTTTGCCATAGCGAATAGCCACAGGCGGACTCCTTTTTTTCTTTTGTCGGCGAACACATTCTCCGGCGGCAATGCCATTCCTGGCTGCCTTCGAATGAGTTCGCGAAAAGCAGCTCGCCGATACCGGCAACGCGGTATGCGATCGAGCCATGAGCGCAGCCTCGTCAGGCTAACTTGCTGATTTTTCAGCCCCTGTTCCGAGTGCGGTAGCAGGGGAGTGGACGTCTCTACCTTTTAAAAGGTTCCATACTTGGCAGCATTTAGCCACCCCCAATCGGGTGAACGGTGGTCTGGCTCCCTGGGTTTGCGCTATACTCGCCGCCCTTTTTTGACTCACCTGCCAGGCGATTTCCCATGACCCACCAGGCCGCCGAAGTCGCGAAACGCCGCACTTTCGCCATTATTTCCCACCCCGATGCCGGTAAAACCACCATCACCGAGAAGCTGTTGCTGATGGGCAAGGCAATCGCTGTGGCCGGCACGGTGAAATCCCGCAAATCCGACCGCCATGCGACATCCGACTGGATGGAGATGGAAAAGCAACGGGGTATTTCCATTACCACGTCGGTCATGCAGTTCCCGTATCGCGACCACATGGTCAACCTGCTCGACACCCCGGGCCACGAAGACTTCTCCGAAGACACCTACCGCACCCTGACCGCGGTGGACTCGGCCTTGATGGTCCTCGACGGCGGTAAAGGCGTTGAGCCACGTACCATCGCGCTGATGGACGTGTGCCGCCTGCGTGACACGCCCATCGTCAGCTTCATCAACAAACTCGACCGCGACATTCGCGACCCGATCGAGTTGCTGGATGAAATCGAAGCCGTCCTGAAGATCAAGGCCGCGCCGATCACCTGGCCGATTGGTTGCTACCGCGACTTCAAGGGCGTTTATCACCTGGCCGACGACTACATCATTGTCTACACCGCCGGCCACGGTCACGAACGTACCGAAACCAAGATCATCGAGAAGCTCGACTCGGACGAAGCCCGCTCCCACCTGGGTGACGAGTACGACCGTTTTGTCGACCAGCTGGAACTGGTGCAGGGCGCCTGCCACGAATTCAACCAGCAGGAATTCCTCGACGGCCAGCTGACGCCGGTGTTCTTCGGTACTGCACTGGGCAACTTTGGTGTCGACCACGTGCTCGACGCCGTGGTGGATTGGGCACCCAAGCCTCTGGCCCGGGTTGCCAACGAGCGCACCGTGGAGCCGGTCGAAGAGAAATTCACCGGCTTCGTGTTCAAGATCCAGGCGAACATGGATCCCAAGCACCGCGACCGTATCGCCTTTATGCGTATCTGCTCCGGCAAATACGAAAAAGGCATGAAGATGCGCCACGTGCGCACCGGCAAGGATGTACGCATCGGCGACGCCTTGACGTTCTTCTCCTCTGAGCGTGAACAGCTCGAAGAAGCCTACGCCGGTGACATCATCGGCCTGCACAACCACGGCACCATCCAGATTGGCGACACCTTCACCGAAGGCGAAGCGCTGGGCTTTACCGGTATCCCGCACTTCGCCCCGGAACTGTTCCGCCGCGTGCGCCTGCGCGACCCGCTCAAGTCCAAGCAACTGCGCCAAGGCTTGCAGCAATTGGCGGAAGAGGGCGCCACCCAGGTGTTCTTCCCCGAGCGCAGCAACGACATTATCCTCGGCGCCGTCGGCGTGCTGCAGTTCGATGTGGTCGCCAGCCGTTTGAAAGAGGAATACAAGGTTGAATGCTCCTACGAGCCCATCACCGTGTACTCCGCGCGCTGGATCGATTGCAGCGATAAGAAGAAGCTGGAAGAGTTCTCCAACAAGGCTGTGGAAAACCTGGCGATCGACGGCGGTGGTCACCTGACCTACCTGGCGCCGACGCGGGTGAACCTGGCGCTGATGGAAGAGCGCTGGCCGGATGTGAAATTCCGTGCGACCCGCGAGCACCACTAACAACGAGACGGGCCATACAATACGTATGGCCCGGCTTGGCGTGTTAAGTATCAGCAACTGATATTGAAACCACTCAGCCCAGCATTCAATTGACTATCGTTTAGTTGGAAAATAACTGTGGGTCGTTGCCTCCACAACGAAGCGGTCATATTCGGGCCTTGAGATAAAACTGTTATCGTCCTTGTCGGCAGCCTTGAAGGCAACGCTGTCAAATTCTGATTTATTCGAATAACCCAGGTCTGTTGCTGTTTTAACGTAACGATCATCCATGTAAATACTCCACTCTTGCCTTGAAAGTTGCTGGTCTTTGTTGCGGTCGGAATAATCCCAGTTGTCATTGTAGGTCGTGTTGTAGAGGCCGCCGCAGGCGGTGGTGTTAACAACGACAGCGATGAGTGCACAGGTGACGAGGAGAGGTTTCACTTTATGTGTCTCGAGAGTAGTTCGGGGAGTCAGGACTTTAGTGATGGGTATTCGCTAGATGCAATAAACTCGGTTGTAGCATTAAAATTTTCGGAACATTCCTACGCGCGGGACGGAAACGGTCCGCGCGGTACACCAAAGGGCGAAGCTGTCATGGCTTCGCCCTTTTTTGTGGGCGCGACGCTGGTCCATTGTGGGAGCTGGCTTGCCTGCGATGGCGGTCTGTCAGTCGCCCTGTTTAGGGCAGGCCCACCGCTATCGCAGGCAAGCCAGCTGCCACAGTTTGATCTGCATATGTCCGGGCCATTGGCGCGAAGCCCGCATCCGGTCTAGCGTATTCAAATACTTCACCTACTTACCGACGGATCAGGAGGCGACCTTGCGTATAACTCAACGTGCCGTCCAGCTGATGTTGCTGGCGGTTTTGGGCTTGGCCGGCACCGCGGCGCTGGCGGATACCGGCACGCCACAGTGGAAGGACACCGGTCCGGTCACCAAGAAAAAGCAGAAGGAGGTCAATTCCGGCAGCTGGCAGCCCCAGGCACAGCCGGCCCCCAAGGAAGATCAAGAAAACCCCTACAACGACGGTGAGGACAGCGAAACCTACGATGACGGCGATACGTGAGGCCGGATTGGCATAAACCCAAGAACGCAACTAGCTTCATTCAAAGCGCCGGTCGAACGCCGGCGCACGTGTTTCACTGACTGGACGGAAATCGACCATGAGTATCTTTCAGCGTTTGGTGCTGTTGCTAAAAGTGTTGGTGATGTTATCGCTGGGCGCTTCATCTGCGTGGGCGAGTACCGCCGTGCAGAGCCAGGCGCCGGGCTATGTGGCGGCGAAGACGGCGCAGGTGGGTGGTTTGCAGTTGGCCAAGAGCGAGTCTGAGGCCGGTGACGAAGGCCAGGGCGGTTCCAAGGATGATGATGACCAGCAAGCGCCGCCAGATGATGATGACACCGAAGGTGACAGCGATACGTAAGGTGATCTGAATAAGCCCTTCCCGCTTAGCGGCGCGTCAACCGTCGGGAAGGGCTGCAGTTCAGCCGATGTCTTTGAAATAGTCGTTGTTGGGAATGTGTTCTGTTGCAAGCCCAGGTTCCGGGGCATAACTGGCACTGCTTGCTGCCGTGAAGTTGATTTCTTTACTGCCCTTGGTAATGCTGCGCTCACCTGCTATTTGAGTCGGTGTGGTGTAAACCGTCCGACGCATCGTTACATAAGCGCTCTGGTCATTTTTCATCTTTGTGAGAAGCTCATTTATCGGGTCTGCGGTCAGGTTGAGTTTCTTTTCCAAACGAACGCCCCAGCGTGTCAGGCATGTTTCTGCAAAGTGACGAACGATCTGACCGGGTTCTGCATAGACCTTCGCACCTTGATTACCATCCGCAGCAGCATTGCCGACTAAGGTCGCATGGCGGCCTGGCAATGGGTAAATATTAACCTTGGTCGCTTTATCAAACTCAGGAACAACACACGCGAAGCCGAGTGATCGCTCATCCCTTGCGTAAAAGGCTACATACTCTTTGACGTTGCTGCCTAGCTTTACGCGGCTGTCCTGGAAGTTCAACAACCCCGGAACAGGGTCAACAGCAAAGATGTTGACGGGCACATTCTTCAAGGTGCTGTCATTGCGCATGGCATTGGCCAACATATGGCAACTGATCCCGCCACGGCTCCAACCGACCAGATTGACTTGGGTAGGAATGATGCCGTCTTTTCGAAAGGTCTTGATGATCTGCTCTTGCAACTGCTGTTGGGTCACTTTGCGTGTGCCGTAATCATACGTGCGCCAATACCAGCTTCCCGTGGCTTTGACTTCTTCAATGGGCACGCCCGCTTTCTGTAGTTGGTTGTAGTTCTCTTCGGTCAGTTTTATCCGCTGCCATGTGAAGGTGCCCTTCATGATGTTGAGGGCGTGAGTCACATTTTCCTCCCAGCCGGAACCCAAGGCCGTTCCTGTTAGCTGTAAATGGTTCGCCGACGCCGTGAACATTTCATCGGCTTGCAGGTTGCCGCTGCCGGGCCCGTCGATAACGATCCATTCGGCAAACTCTTTACTGAGGCCTGAAGTGTTTTGCGCGAGGGTGGAAATGAGTTCGCCGTTCCAATAGTTGGCGTTGCTGTCATCGAATTTGGTTGAGCCGGTGCCGCAGAAAAAAACTGTGAAAGTGGTCATGAGCGCTTACCCGTCCGCTGGATAAAGTTCGTGAGCCCATGAAAGTCCAAACAGGATTGGCTGCCTACTGTGAGAACTCACAGTTCGTTAGACCGCTTTTGAATACCTAACGGATGGCAGTAGTAGAAAAGCGTCGGTGATAAGCCAAAAAGAAAGGTTCTTCACGGAATCCCGGGAAACACAGAAACAAGAACGCCGATTTGGTTGATGATGTTCGTGCGAGCAAACACATCTAACAAACCGGCGTTCTTATGCGTGATATTAATACTTTCCTTCCTTTTTGGGAGGGCTTTTCTGTCGTCACGATCAAGCCTGATGGCGACGCACTACA